>JAUZEX010000553.1 GCA_030838815.1 Actinomycetota bacterium | reverse complement strand
GGAGCCCGGCTTCGCCGGGACCCGGGCCGCGCTGACCGGGCAATTGGCCCGCTTCATGGCCGGGCTGCACGGGATCGACGTCGCCAGTGTTCCGGGGCTGCCGGAGCCGGACGCCCTCGAGTTCGTGGAAGGGATGTATGCCGAGGTCGACGACGTCAGCCCGACGTTCGACGCCGGGCTCCGCTGGCTGCACCGCCACCGGCCGTCCGGAGGAGGACGGGCCATCGTGCACGGCGACCTCCGGCTGGGCAACGTCATCGTCGGGCCGGAGGGGCTGCGGGCGGTGATCGACTGGGAACTGGTCCACGTCGGCGATCCCGTCGAGGACCTGGCCTGGGTCTGCGTCAAGGCCTGGCGGTTCGGGGCCGGGCCGGAGGTCGCCGGGGTCGGGACCGTCGACGAGCTCCTGTCGGCCTACGGGGCTGCCGGCGGCGTACCCGTCGAGCGCCGTACGTTCGAATGGTGGCTGGTCGAGAAGACGCTGCAGTGGGGTGTCATCTGCATGAAGCAGGCCGCCGCTCATCTGACGGGTGCGGAGCGCTCGGTGGAGCTGGCGGCCATCGGCCGCCGTGTCGCCGAGGTGGAGTGGGACCTCCTCGGCCTGCTGGCGCCCGACGCCGACGTTCAGGCCCCACCGACGGCGCCGACCCTGGCGGCGGGCGCCGGCACGGCCACCGACGCGGCCGAGGCCGTGACCGGTCCCGGACTGTACGGGCGGCCCACGGCCGAAGAGCTGCTCGATGCGGCGCAGGAGTTCCTCCTCGGGCCGGTGAGCGAGGCGACCGGGGGGCAGGTGCGATTCCACGCCAAGGTGACGGCCAACGTCCTCGCCACCGTCGCCCGGCAGCTACGGGAAGGCCCGGCAGCACAGGAGCGGGCCCGGCAGGGCCTGGCACGGCTCGGCGCCTCGTCCTTCCCCGAGCTGTCGGCCCGGATCCGAGCCGGCGCCTTCGACGGCCGGGAGGGGGAGCTGTTCCCGTTCCTGTGGTCGTCCGTCGGCGACCGCCTCGCCGTCGCCAACCCCCGGCACCTCGCACAGAAGGGCTGACCCGACCAGTGGACTTCGAACTGCCGCCCGACCTCGTCGCCTACCTGGCCGAACTCGACGATTTCATCGAACGGGAGATCCGGCCGCTGGAGGAGCAGGACGACAACATCCGGTTCTTCGACCACCGGCGGGAGGACGCCCGCACGGACTGGGAGCGCGGTGGGCTGCCCACCGCCGAATGGGAGGCGCTCCTGGCCGAGATGCGCCGGCGGGCCGACGCCGGCGGCCACTTCCGCTACGCCCTGCCCGGGGAGCTCGGCGGCCGGGGCGGCACCAACCTCGGGATGGCGGTCATCCGGGACCACCTCGCCCGCAAGGGGCTGGGCCTTCACAACGACCTGCAGAACGAGGCGTCGATCGTCGGCAACAACGTGGCCGCGCTGCTCATGCTCCGCTACGGCACCGACGAACAGCGACAAGCGTGGCTCGAGGATCTCGCCGCCGGACGGCGCACGATCGCCTTCGGCATCACCGAACCGGCCCACGGATCGGACGCCACCCACATGGAGACGACCGCCGTCCCCGACGGCGATTCGTGGGTCATCAACGGCGAGAAGACGTGGAACACCGGCATCCACCAGGCCGACCACGACCTGATCCTGGCCCGCACCAGTGGCGAGCCGGGCGACGGCGCCGGGATCACCGCCTTCCTCGTCCCGAAGGACAGCCCCGGCTTCGAGATCGTCGAGTACCTGTGGACGTTCAACATGCCGACCGACCACGCCCACATCCGGCTCACCGACGTGCCGGTCGACGGGTCGGCGGTCTTCGGCGGTCTCGGACAGGGCCTCGGCGTCGTGCAGCACTTCTTCAACGAGAACCGGATCCGCCAGGCGGCGTCGTCGCTCGGGGCGGCGGCGTTCTGCCTCGACCGGGCCGTCGACTACGCCCGGGAACGGGCACCGTTCGGGAAACCGCTGGCCGCCAACCAGGCCATCCAGTTCCCCATCGTGGAGCTCGTGACCCAGTGCGAGATGCTGCGGGTGTTCATCCGCCAGACGGCGTGGCGGATGGACGTCCACGGCACCTTCTCGGCCAGCAAGGAGGTCTCGATGGCCAACTACTGGGCCAACCGGCTGTGCTGCGAGGCGGCCGATCGGGCCATGCAGGTCTTCGGCGGCCTCGGCTACAGCCGGCACCAGCCGTTCGAGCACATCTACCGCCACCACCGGCGCTACCGGATCACCGAGGGCACCGAGGAGATCCAGATGCGCCGGGTGGCCGGCTACCTCTTCGGCTTCATGACCCAGGACGCTCCCAAGGGCGTCACGAACCTGCGCTAGGTTCGCCGCCGTGCGAGGAGCCCGCCGTGCCCGCCGCCTCGTGGCCCCGGCGGCGGTCGTCGGCCTGCTGACCGCCGCCTGCGACGTCCCCACGTTTGGCGCTCCCCGGCCGGTGACCCGCCAGGGCGGGCACATCTTCTCCCTGTGGCAGGGGTTCTTCCTCGCCGCCTGCGTCGTCGGGGCGCTCATGCTGGCGCTCATCCTCTACACCCTGATCCGCTACCGGGCCCGGGGGGAGGAGATCCCCGACCAGGGGTCGTCCAACCGCACGGCCGAGGTGCTCTACACGGGGACGCCCATCGCCATCGTGGTCGTGCTCTTCGTGCTCAGCGTGGGCACGGAGCGCCTCGTCACCCGGCGGTCGGCCGCACCGGCCGAGGTGGTCGAGGTCACCGCCTTCCAGTGGGGGTGGGAGTTCCGCTATCCCGCCGAAGGCGTGTCGGTCACGGGGGCGGAGAACGACCCGGTGCCGGAGCTGGTCGTCCCGGTCGGCACCACGACCCGGCTGAAGCTCGAGGCCCACGACGTCATCCACTCCTTTTTCGTCCCTGAGTTCCTGGAGAAGCGCGACCTCGTGCCCGGGCTCCACAACGTCCTCGACATCACCCCGACCCGGACGGGCGTCTTCGCCGGCCGCTGCGCCGAGTACTGCGGCCTGGACCACTGGCGCATGGACTTCTCGGCCCGGGTGGTGCCGGAGCCGGAGTTCCGCCGCTGGGCCCAACAGCAGGCGGCCCAGCAGCAGGCGGCCCAGCAGCCGGCGACACGGCCGTGACGGTGCTGGGGGAGCGCACCGCGGCGGACGAGCCGGCGCTGGAGCCGCAGGCGCCCCGAGGCCTGCTGGCCTTCTTCACCACCACCGACCACAAGCGGATCGGCCTCGCCTACATGGTCACGGCCTACGTGTTCTTCCTCGTCGGCGGGGCGCTGGCCGAGGTGATCCGGGCCCAGCTGTTCAGCCCCGACCTCCACCTCGTCAGCGAGGGCCGGTTCAACCAGCTGTTCACGATGCACGGCAGCATCATGCTGTTCCTCTTCCTCGGGCCGTTCGCCTTCGGCCTGGCCAACTACCTCGTGCCCCTCCACGTCGGCGCCCGCGACATGGCCTTCCCCCGGCTCAACGCCCTGAGCTACTGGTTCTACGTCCTCGGCGGCATCACGATGCTGGCCGGCTTCGCCACCGCCGAGGGCGCGGCCGCCTTCGGCTGGACGGGCTACGCCCCCCTTTCGGAGATCACCCACTCGCCCGGTGTCGGCGCCGACCTGTGGATCATGGCCGTGGTCCTCACCGGGCTGTCCGGCGTCCTCACCGGGGTCAACATCGTGGCCACCGTCCTCACGATGCGGGCGCCGGGCATGACGATGTTCCGGCTGCCCATCTTCACCTGGAACATGCTGGTGACCAGCATCCTGGTGCTGATCGCGTTCCCCGTCCTCACCAGCGCCGGAGCCCTGCTCTTCGTCGACCGCCACCTGGGCGGCCACATCTTCGACGCCGCCGGCGGGGGAGCGCCGATCCTGTGGCAGCATCTGTTCTGGTTCTTCGGCCATCCCGAGGTGTACATCCTGGTGCTGCCGTACTTCGGCGTCATCACCGAGGTCCTGCCGGTGTTCGCCCGCCGGCCCGTGTTCGGCTACCCGGGGCTGGTGCTGGCCACGCTGGCCATCGCCTCCCTGTCGCTCGGGGTGTGGGCCCATCACATGTTCGCCACCGGGGCGGTCAGCCTGGCCTACTTCTCGGGGATGTCGATGGCCATCGCCGTGCCCACCGGAGTGAAGTTCTTCAACTGGATCGGCACGCTGTGGGGCGGCCAGATCCGCTTCCCGGCGGCGATGAAGTTCGCCGTCGGGTTTCTGGTCACGTTTCTCGTCGGCGGCCTGTCGGGAGTGCTGCTGGCCTCGGCGCCGATCGACTTCCACATGCACGACACCTACTTCGTCGTGGCCCACATGCACTACGTGCTCTTCGGGGGCTCGGTGTTCGCCCTCAACGCCTCGCTCTACTACTGGTTCGGCAAGTTCACCGGCCGCGTCCTCGACGAGCGCCTCGGCACGCTGCACTTCTGGATGACGTTCCTCGGCTTCCACCTGACGTTCTTCGTCCAGCACATTCTCGGCCTCGACGGCATGCCCCGTCGTGTCGCCCACTACCTGCCCGGCCGGGGGTGGGAGGGGCTCAACCGCCTCTCGACCGTGGGCGCCTTCCTGCTCGGCGCCTCCGTCCTCCCCTTCCTGTGGAACGTGTGGCGCACCCTGCGGGGCCACGGCGCCGTCGCCGGCGACGACCCCTGGGGCGGCCACACCCTGGAGTGGGCCACGTCGTCGCCGCCGCCGGCCCACAACTTCGACCGGCCCTTGCCGCCCATCCGGTCCAACCGCCCGGTCTGGGACCGCAACCACCCCGACCACCCGGAGCGCCGCCATTCGGGGGCCTCACCTGCCTCCCCCGAGGCAAATCGCCATGAACACTGAACTGGGGGTCCAATGGCGGATCTTCCTCGCCCTGGCCGGGTTCATCGCGCTCTACGCCGCCATCT
>JAUZEX010000543.1 GCA_030838815.1 Actinomycetota bacterium | reverse complement strand
ATGTCCGACGCGTCGATGAGTTGGCGGGCGACGTCGGCCATCTTGCGGTTGGCGTCGCGGGCCCGGTGCTGGATCCGGAGGAAGGCGTCCTCCTCGGAGAGACCGAGACGGTCCATGAGGATTCCCTTGGCCCGTTCCACGAGCCGGCGGGTTTCGAGTGCTTCTTGAAGGCGGTCGACCTCGGTGCGCATGGCTTCGAATTCGGCGTGGCGGGAGACGGCGAGACGAAGGGCCCGCTCGACCTGGCGGCCGTCCACCGGTTTCACGAGGTAGGCGGCGACGCCGCAGCGGATGGCCCGTTCGAGGTACTCGGGCTGGTCGTGGGCGGTGATGGCCACGATGGGGACCGGCCGGGCCTGGGTGATGGCGCAGGCGGCTTCGAGGCCGTCAAGGCCGGGCATGACGACGTCCATGACGACGGCGTCGGGTCGAGTGCGGGCTGTCTCCTCGACCGCTCGGCGCCCGTCGGCGACTCTGGCCACGACGTGGTGGCCGAGGGCGGCGAGTTTCGCTTCGAGCCCGAGGGCGATGACGGGGTCGTCCTCAGCGATGAGCACCCGCATAGGTTTCCTCCTCCGCGATGGGGAACTGGATCTCAACCCGGTAGCGTCCGCCGTCCATCCCGCTGGTCATCACGCCCGTGAGCCCTTCCTCGACGAGCCGCCGGACGAGGGAGAGGCCGAGGCCGGGATTGGCGCCGGTCGGACCCGGCCCCCCGTCCTCCACGGCGAGTTCGGCGTGGTCGCCGGCCGGTCCCAGGGCGAGAGTGACGGTGACCTCTCCTTCCCCGTGGCGGAGGGCGTTGACGACGAGCTCGTTGGCCACGAGGGCGGTCCAGGTCGCGGCACCGCCGTTCAGGGTGACGTCGTCGCCGGCCACGCGGACGACGCGTCCGAGTCGTTCGCCGACCAGTCCGGCGATCCGTTCGATGACCGGTCGTAGCGCCACCCGTCCGGCTGACCGTTGGGCCAGCGACTGGTGCACCGCGGCGACGCTCTGGATGCGGCTGAGTGTTTCCTCCACGACGGCCGAGGGGTCGGCATGGGCCCGGTCGGCTTCGAGGATGAGGAGGTCAGCGACGAGCTGGAGGTTGTTCTTGATGCGGTGGTGGGCCTCGGTGGCCAGCAGGCGTTCCATCCGGGCGGTCTCCTCGGCCCGGGCTCGGGCGGCCGTGGTGCGGTGAACCGCTCGGGCCAGGAAGGCCCCGACGGCGCAGGCCGCTGCCAGCACACTCAGGCGCACGACGACGAGTCCCGCCGGGGACGGGCCAGGCACGGCCAGGACAGCCGCCAGGTAACCGGCCAGGATGAAGGCATAGAGGACAAGCTGGCGGCGGACGGGCTCCGTGGCGGCCAGAAAGGGAATGACGAGGAAGTACAGCAGGTAGAAGTCGGACGCCCAGCCACCTCCGGCGTACACCAGGCCGGTCACCACCGCCACGACGGCGGAGGCCCAGGCGGTAAGGACACCGGCGGCCCGGCGGGTGCCCAGCCAGCGCCGCCACGGCAACAGTGCCAGCACGCTGTTGCCGGCCGCGGCGGCGACGGCCAGGGCCAGGATCGGACCGTGGAACATGTGGCGATGATGGAGATGCGGAAGCACGGTGCCCGCCGCGACCACGATGGCTGACACCCATCCGAGGACGAGCGCGACTCGCACCATTCCCAGGTAGAACGGTTCGAGAAGTGCGGTATCCGCCGCTACAGTGGAGTTCGAATCCTCCTGCTGCGGCTCACGAAGGCCGCCAGGATCCACGGTCACGAGGCCGGCTGCTCCCTGGGAGCAGCCGGCCTTTTTGCGTTCACGGGGGTGTGCCATGGGTCACTTTCCAGCCGCCGGCGATACGGAGCCCAGCACGGGGGGACGGATAGCCCGCCGCCGCTTCCTCGGCGTGCTCGGTGCAGGAGGCGGGGCAGCCGCCATTGCGGCGAGCCTGGGCTTCCGGAGCGGCGACGCCAAAGACGAAACCTCCGCGGGACACATGGCCGGCATGGCCCACCCCGCCACTGCCCAACGTGCCGCGGCCGCCGCGCCGCCGTCCGCCGACGAGATGGACGCCCATCACCGGGCCGGGGTCGAAGCGTTCGAGCGTAACCGCCTGGCACCGATCACCGCCGGCACCGGGGCCCTGGACGCCCCCTTCCGGAAGGAAGGGGGACGACGTGTCTTCGAACTGACCGCGGAACGGACGTCCTGGGAGGTGACCCCGGGACAGCGGGTGGAAGCCCTTGCATTCAACGGGATGGTGCCCGGCCCGACACTGCGGATGGTGGAAGGTGAGCCGACGCGGGTCGTGGTGCACAACCGACTCGACCAGAGCACCTCTGTCCACTGGCACGGCCAGCGGGTCCCCAACGCCATGGACGGGGTCACCTACCTCACGCAGGAACCCATCCGGCCGGGTGAGACCTTCGTCTACGACTTCACCCCTGGTCCATCCGGCACGCACATGTACCACTCCCATCACAACTCCACTGAGCAGGTCACCAAGGGCCTCGCCGGGGCGCTGCTGGTCCAGCCCGCCGAGACCGCCGTCGAACCGGCAGCCGATCGTGACTACCTCTTCATCCTCAACGACGGTCTCGGTGGCTTCACCGTGAACGGCAAAGGCTTCCCGGCCACACCGGCATATACCGCCCGCCGGGGTGAACGTGTCCGCTTCCGCTTCTTGAACTATGGAGCGATGGCCCATCCGGTCCACCTCCACGGTCTCACCTACGAGGTGTTCGCCCGGGACGGGTACCCGCTTCCCCAACCCTTCCGGTGCGACACCCTCACCATCGCACCCTTCGAGCGGTGGGACGCCATCGTGCTCGCCGACAACCCGGGAACGTGGGCTTTCCACTGCCACATCCTCTCCCACGCCGAGGGCCCCGCAGGCATGTTCGGAATGTTCAGCGCCCTCCACGTCGACTGAGCCCACTCCGACACCGGTTTCCCGGCGGTCGGCTCCGACCGCGGTCATCCACCCCATGAAGGAGAAACGACCATGAGCATCACCACCAAACCGGCCATCATCGCATCGCTCGGCATGGCGGCTGCCCTCGCCCTCGGCGCCTGCGGCGGCGGAGACGGAGGCGCCACGGCGAAACCAGCCCCGACCACCGCCACTCCCGCGACCGCCACTCCCGCCGCCAGCGATCCCG
>JAUZEX010000473.1 GCA_030838815.1 Actinomycetota bacterium | reverse complement strand
TGGATCCGGCGGCGACGAGGAGATCGACGTCGACGCCGTGAGCCGACCCGACGACGTGGAGGCCCTGCCGGCCCTGGCGGATGAGCTCCCGGACGAGCGCCATGGGCAGACGGGCCGACAGGCCCCCGCCCAGGGCCACGACGGCGCCGTCGGTGACAAGGGCGGCCGCCTGGTCCAGTTCGACGAGCTTGTCGGGATCGAGGTGGAAAGGCATGGTCGTGTCCTTTGCGCTACTGGGCCGTCATGCCGCCGTCGGCGGTGACGATCGACCCGGTGAGGAAGGACGAGTCGTCGCCGGCCAGGAACAGGGCGACGCGGGCGATCTCCTCGGGACTGCCGAGATGCCCGATCGGGTACTTGGCCACGGTCTTGGCCAACCCCGCCTCGAGGTCGCCGTCGCCCCGGGCCCGCAGCATGGGCTCCATGAGCGGGGTGAAGACGGTCCCCGGGCAGATGGCGTTGACCCGGATACGGCGGGGGGCGAGGTCGATGGCCATGGAGCGGGTGAGGGCGACCACCGCCCCTTTGGCGGCGCAGTAGGCGGCGAAGTTGGGCACGGCCACCAGCCCGGCCACCGAGCCCTGGTTGATGATGGTGCCGCCCCGGACGGACAGCGGGGGGACGGCGGCCCGGGAGCACAGGAAGGTGCCCTTGGCGTTCACGTTGAAGCAGCGGTCCCAGTCGGCCTCCTCGGCGTCGGCCACCGAACCCCGGCTGTCCACCCCGGCGTTGTTGTAGAGCACGTCGAGACCCCCGAGCTCCTCGACGGTCCGGGCCACGGCCGCTTCGACGTCGGCGGCCACGGCCACGTTGGCGGCCAGCGCCACCGCCCGGCCGCCCTCGGCCACGACCTTGGCCACGGTCTCCTCGGCCGCTTCGCCGTTCAGGTCGACGACCGCCACCGCCGCTCCCTCGGCGGCGAAGAGCTCGGCCGCCGCCCGGCCGATGCCGGAGCCGGCCCCGGTGATGAAGGCGACCCGTCCGTCCAGCTTGCCTGCCATGTCGTTCACTCCTCGTTCGTGGATCGTGTGGTCACAACGGTGTTGTCACAGGGGTTCTGGTCACAGCGGTCTGGTCACAGGCCTTCTGGTCAGAGCGCCGTCCAGCCCCCGTCGAGGACGAGGGCGTGGCCGGTCATGTAGGCCAGGTGGTCCGAGGCCAGGAGGGCGATGGCGTCGGCGATCTCCTCCGGCTGGGCGACCCGCCCCATCGGGATCCCGGCCTGGACGCGGGCGCGCAGTTCGGGCACGTCGAGCCGCCAGCTGGTCATGGGCGTCTCGGCCATCCCCGGGCACACGGCGTTGGCCCGGATCCCGGAGGCGGCGTAGTCGACCGCCAGCGACTTGGTGAACATGACGGCCGCGCCCTTGGAGGCGGTGTAGGCGCAGCGTCCGGGGAAGGCGATCATGCCGGCGGCCGAGGCCACCGTGATGACGTGGCCCGAGCGCCGCTCGAGCATGACCGGGAGGACGGCCCGGGTGCACAGGAACGGGCCCCGGACGTTGACGCCGAAGACCTGGTCCCAGGCCTCGACCGGCGTCTCGTGGCACGTCGTGGCGGCCGGGCCGCCGGTGATGCCGGCATTGTTGACGAGGACGTCGACCGGTCCTAGCTCCGCGAGGATCCGGGCGAAGGCCCGTTCGACGCTGCCTTCGTCGGACACGTCGGCCGCGAGGCCCAACCCGTCGTCCCCCGCCGCCTTCGCCGCCCGGACGGCTTCGTCGCCGTCGAGGTCGAGCACGGCGAGGGCGAAACCGTCGGCGGCCAGGCGCTCCACGGTGGCCCGTCCGATGCCCGAGGCCCCGCCGGTCACGACGGCCAGCTTTCTTGTTGCCGTCACAGCCGCCCTCCCCGGGCCAGCGGAGCCGCCGGCTCCCGGTGGCGGGCCGCCGCCTGGGCGGCCAGCAGGATCGGCTCGTAGACCGGGGCGTAGGGCGGGGCGTAGGAGAGGTCGAGGGCGGCGACGTCGTCGACGTCGAAACCGGCCTGCAGCGCGGTGGCGGCCACGTCGATGCGCTTGGCCACGCCGTCCCGGCCCACCATCTGGGCCCCGAGGAGCCGGCCGCCCGGCTCGTGGACGAGGCGCACGTGGACCGGCGCCGAGCCCGGGTAGTACTTGGCCCGGGACTTCCCCACCACGTCGGTGGCCACGGCCGCCAGTCCGGCGGCCTCGGCCTCGGCCAGCGTGAGGCCGGTCCGGCCCACGCCGAGGTCGAACACCTTGACCACCGCCGTCCCCACGATGCCCCGGAAGGTGGCGTCGCCGCCGGCGGCCACCGTCCCCGCCACCCGGCCGGTCTTGTTGGCCGCCGGGCCGAGCGGCACGAAGGCCGGACCTCCCAGCACCAGGTGGTGGGGGGCGATGCAGTCCCCGGCGGCGAAGACGTCGGGAAGGCTCGTGCGCATGCGGTCGTCGACGAGGAGGGCGCCCCCCGGCCCGGTCGCGGCACCGGCGCCGGCGGCGATCGTGGTCGCCGCCCGCACGCCGGCGGCCACGACGACGAGGTCGACGGGGGCGCCCTCACCGTCGATGACCGCCTCCAGTGTTCCGCCCCGGCGCCGCACCTCGGTCAGGCCCGACCCGAGCCGCAGATCGATGCCGTGGCGGCGGACCTCCTCTTCGACCAGGGCGGCGACGGGCTCGTCGAGGTTGGGCATGACCCGGGGGAGGAGTTCGGCGACCACGACGCTCACGCCCCGCGCCGCGAGGGCCTCGGCCATCTCGAGGCCGATGTAGCCGGCGCCGACCACGAGGGCCCGCCCGACGCGCCCGGCGTCGAGTAGCCCCCGTAGGGCCATGGCGTCCTCCAGGGCCCGCACCGTAAAGACGTGGGGGTCACCG
Source organism: Actinomycetota bacterium (assembly GCA_030838815.1). GTDB lineage: Bacteria > Actinomycetota > Acidimicrobiia > IMCC26256 > BP-133 > BP-133. The sequence goes on along the minus strand of JAUZEX010000473.1, from coordinate 731 downwards.
AGGCCGGGGATGGGCGGCACGGTGGGCGCACCGCCGGCGGCCACGATGAGCCGGTCGTAGGAGAGACGGGCGGCGCGCCCGTCCTGCACGTAGTGGACGATCCGGGCGGCGGGATCGAGGCCGGTGGCCTCGGCGTGGAGGCGCAGGTCGATCCCCCGCCGCTCCCGGAAGTACCCCGGCGGGTAGGCCAGGAGGTCCTCGGCCCGTTCCACCAGGCCGGCCAGGTAATAGGGGATGCCGCACATCCCGTAGGCGGCGTAGCCGGACGCCTCCAGAACGACGACCTCCAGGTCGGCGTCCACGCGGCGGGCGGCGGAGGCGGCCGACATGCCCGCCGCCCCGCCGCCGATGATGACCAGTCGACCGTCCACCGTCACTCCTTCGCTGTTGGTGCCAGACGCTACGGAGCGGGCCCGGCGTCCTCGACGCCCGCCCGGGGCCAAAGGGCGTCCCGCCATGGCCCTCCGGGGGCCGCCGTTTGGACGGTCCCGGCCCGTACCGTGAAGCGCAGACCACGAGAGGAGAACGTCGATGTGGGAGCGCCCTGACTTCCTCGACCTGCCGCAGCGCCCGGCCAAGCCCCGCCGGTTGGGGTTGACCCACGTCCTCGACAAGGGGATGACGACACCGGCCCTCGAGGCGCTGCTGGTCCAGGCGGGCGACTGCATCGACGTCGTGAAGATCGGCTGGGGCATCGGCTATGTCGACCCGACCCTCAAGGAGCGCGTCGC
>JAUZEX010000469.1 GCA_030838815.1 Actinomycetota bacterium | reverse complement strand
CCTGGGCCTGGGTGCCTTCTCGGGCGGTGCCACCGGCCGGGCCGATCCTCCGTCGGGGGTCACCGTCAAGGCCCTTCGCGCCGCCGGAATGCTCGGACCCACCGGTCTCCACGACATGCTGGTGCCGATCGCCGCCGCGGTGGCCGACCCGCTCGTACGCATCGCCTTTCATCATCTCGGCCCGGGTCCGGCGGCGGAGAGCCCCGGCTGGATCACCCCGGACGTGACGGTCCTGGCCGTGCCGGGGGAGGAGGGACTCGACGAGATCCTCTCCTTCGGCACCTCATTCCTGGTCGCCCGGATCGCCGGACTGGTCGGGCTCGGCCCCCGTCCCGACGCCGCCCGGCTGGCCGGGTCACTGACGGTCGATCCGGGTCTGTTGGAAGCGGCGCTCACCGGACTGGTCGGCTCGGCCGAGGACGTGCGACGCCATCTCGGCCCCGCCGTCCCCGCCCCCTGGATCGACGCCATCGTTGCCCTGCGTGACGGCCCCCGTCGGCACTGGCGGGTGACAACGAGCTGGGGGGCGGCCGCCAACCCCCGGGGCCGCTCGGTCGAGATCCTCGAGAGCGGCGACGGGACCATGCTCCTCGTCGGGCGTGTCGGGAGCGGAACGGAGCTGACCGCGGTCACCCCGACGGCGGTGTGGCGGCTGCTGATCGGCCTGTTGCCGGGAGACGACGAGCTCTGAGCCTTCCGAGGAGCCCGGGGTCCGGGGTAACGCCGGAAGTTTCAGCCCGTCCTGATCAGGCCGGTGGCCACGCCCGGCGCCCTCCTGGCCTTCCTCCGCAGCTGGGGCTCGAGGCCACGATCCTCACGCTGCTCGTGGTGCAGGAACGGGCTGTCTTCCGCCAGTGACGCCGGCGGAGACCCGCCGCGCCTCGGTCTGGACCCGGCCCTGCGCTGACCCCGTCCGCGGGCCTGGGTCCGCCCGCGCTGGGCGCCGGCGCTGTCCTCTAGCCGGCCGGGCGCAGCCGGACGGGCAGCTCGGCGGGGCCCCGCAGCAGGGCGCTGGGCCGCCAGGGGATCTCCTTGCGGTCGCAGGCGAGTTCCATGTCCGGGAAGCGGCGTAGCAGCGCCCCGACGGCGATCTCGGCCTCCATGCGGGCCAGCGGCGCTCCGAGGCAGAAGTGGATACCGTGGCCGAAGGCCAGGTGCGGGTTCTCCTCCCGGGCCACGTCGAAGCGGTCGGCGTCGTCGAAGCGCTGCGGGTCGCGGTTGGCGGCGGTCAGCATGGCGACCACGACGCTCCCGGAGGGGATGACGACGCCGCCCACCTCGACGTCCTCACTGGCGATGCGCAGCGTCGACTGCATGACCGGGCCGATGAAGCGCAGCATCTCCTCCACCGCCACCCGCAGCAGCTCGGGCTGCGCCTGGAGCCGGGCCCGCTGCTCCGGCCAGTCGAACAGGGCCAGGACGGAGTTCCCGATCAGGTTGCCGGTCGTTTCGTGGCCGGCGGCGAGGACCACCATCAGCATGGCCAGCAGCTCCTGCTCGCTCAGGCGGCCGCCTTCGTCCCGGGCGGTCAGGAGGGCGCTCACCAGGTCGGGCTGGGCGTCGGGGGCGAGCTCGGGGCGCATCGTCGTGCGCCGCTCGTCGATGAGGGCCACGAAGTACGCCCGGAGGGCGTCGGCCCCGGCTTGGCGGGCCCGGAGCCCCTCCTCGTCCCGGGCGACGGTGAGCAGGGCGTCGGACCACCGCTTGAAGTTGGTGCGGTCCTCGACCGGCACCCCGACGAGCTCGCCGATCATCGTGACCGGCAGCGGGACCGTCAGCCCCTCGACGAGGTCCGCGACGTCCGTGGCGTCGAGGGCGTCGAGCAGGGCGTCGGTCACCTGGGCGATGCGGGGCCGGAGGCCCTCGACGCGCCGGGGCGTGAACGCCTTGCCGACGAGGCGCCGCAGCCGGGTGTGGTCGGGTGGATCGGTGGCCAGCAGGCTGCGCACCTCGTTCTCGACCTGGTTGCCGAAGGCCGACTTGTACCGGCGCAGCGCCTCCGGCACCGTCTCGGGCGCCTTGACGAACCGGTTGTCGGCCAGGACCGCCCGCACTTCGTCGTACCGGGTCACGATCCACGACTCGAGCCCCTGCTGGCTCGCCCAATGGACGGGGGCCGCCTCCCGCAACTCACGGAGCAGCGGATACGGATCGGCCCGCACCTGATCGTCATAGAGGTCGAGAGGCATCGGCTCCGGCATCCCACCATTCTGGCCCGGCGTCCCGCCTGGCAATGACTCGCGCCCCGCCCGGTCGTGCTGGACCCTAAGGTCCCCAAACAGACCGGGGCGGCGGTTTACGGTCGGCTGGTCGGCTGCGGGACCGGAGTTCAACCGTCGAGGAGGGCGGCGGCGGGCTGGCCTGCTTCGGCGCGGCCGTCCCGGCTGATTGGGGCCGATCGGACCGACCTGCTTACCCTTCGAGGCCATGAACACCCCCATGCTGCTCGAGATGGCGGCCGACGGGATGGGCGACCGGGTCGCGCTCGGCTCCGCCAGGGACGGCCTGACCTACGCCGGCCTGCTCGACCGGGCCCGCCGGGTGGCGGCGGTGGTGGCCGAGGCGGGGGCGGAGCGGCTCGTGTTCGTGGCCCAGAACTCGGCGCTGCTCCCGGCGCTGCTGTTCGGCAGCGGCCTGGCCGGGGTGCCGTTCGTGCCCGTCAACTACCGCCTCGCCGACGGGCAGCTCCGCGCCATCCTGGCCCGCACCGCTCCGGCGGTGGCCATCGTCGACGACGACGCCGTCGGCCGGATCTCCGGGGTGGACGGGCTCACGGTCCTGTCGCCCGCCGCCCTCGAGGCCCGGCTGGAGGCGGCGACGCCGGCCGAGGCGGGGTTCGTCGACCCCGACGAGATCGCCGTGCTCCTCTACACCAGCGGCACGACCGGGGAGCCGAAGGCGGCCGTGCTGCGCCACAAGCATCTCGCCTCCTACGTGATCTCGACCGTGGAGTTCATGGGCGCCGCCGACGACCACGCCGCCCTGGTCAGCGTGCCGCCGTACCACGTGGCCGGGATGGCCACCATCCTCACCTCCGTCTACGGCGGCCGGCGGCTGGTGTACCTGCCCCAGTTCGACCCCCGGCGCTGGGTCGACGTCGCCCGTGACGAGGGCATCACCCACGCCATGGTCGTGCCCACGATGCTGGGCCGGATCCTCGACGTGGTCGAGACCCGGGGGGAGAAGCTGCCGGGCCTCCTCCACCTGGCGTACGGCGGCGGCCGCATGCCCACACCGGTGCTGGAACGGGCGCTGGAGGTCCTCCCCGCGGTGGGCTACGTCAACGCCTACGGCCTCACCGAGACGGCGTCGACGATCGCCACCCTCGGCCCCGACGACCACCGGGCGGCGTTCACCAGCGTCGATCCGGCGGTGCGGGCCCGGCTCGGCTCCGTCGGCCGGCCCCTGCCGTCGCTGGAGGTGGAGATCCGCGATCCCGAGGGCAAGTCCCTCCCGCCCGGTGAGCGGGGCGAGATCTTCGTCCGGGGCGAACAGGTGGCGGGCGAATATCTCTCTTCGGGGAACACCCCCGGGCCCCCGGGCCACGGGCGCAGCGCCCTCACCACCGACGGCTGGTTCCCGACCAACGACGGAGGCTGGCTCGACGACGCCGGGTTCCTGTTCGTGGAGGGGCGCCTCGACGACGTGATCGTCCGGGGCGCCGAGAACCTGTCGCCGGGCGAGATCGAGGACACGCTGCTCACCCATCCGGCGGTGGCCGACGCCGGCGTCGTCGGGATCCCCGACGACGAGTGGGGCGAGACCGTCGGCGCCGTCGTCGTCCTCGAGCCGGGCGCCGAGACGACGGTGGAGGAGCTGCAGGGCTGGGTCCGGGACCGGCTCCGTTCCTCCCGCATGCCGACGGTCATCCGGTTCCGGAGCGAGCTGCCCTACAACGAGACCGGCAAGCTGCTCCGCCGGGTCCTGCGCACCGAGCTGACGCAACCGCCGGCCGCCGGCTGATGCGCCGTCGCGGGGGCGGTTGCCGGGCGAGCCGGGTCGGCCGGGCAGGGTGCACTCCGGCCCGTCCCCGGCCCTATCGCGCCCGGTAGCCGTGCTTCAGGGATCGGCCCGCGCCGGGAGCTGGCGGACGGAGATCGTCCGGGACGGGATCGGCCACCGGATGCAGACGCGACCGGTGGGCGAGCGCAGCATCGTCGTCCTCGACGTGACCCGGCCGACGCTGGTCCTCGGGTCGTCGCAGAAGGACGACGTCGTCGACTGGGACCGGGTCCGCTGGCAGGAGGCCGACGTGGTTCACCGCCGGAGCGGCGGCGCGGCGGTGCTGGTCGAGCCGGGAGCGGCGGTGTGGGTCGACGTCACCATCCCGGCCGGCGACCCGTTGTGGGACCACGACGTCGGACGGGCCTTCCACTGGCTGGGCGCCGTCTGGGTCGAGGTCCTGGCCGCAGCCGGCATCCCCGCCGTCATGTACGACGGCCCGCTCCGGAAGACGGCATGGTCGGCGTCGGTGTGCTTCGCCGGCCTCGGCCCGGGCGAGGTCACGGTGGAGGGCCGCAAGGTGGTCGGGATGAGCCAGCGCCGCACCCGGGAGGCGGCCCTGTTCCAGTGCTGCGCCGCTCTCCGCTGGGAGCCCGCGCGCCTCCTCGACCTGCTGGCCCTCGACGACGCCGACCGGGCCCGGGGCGGGCCCGAACTCGCCGCCGTCGCGGCCGGCATCGGGCCCGGCGTCGACCTGCCGGCCGCCTTCGTCGACACCGTATCGGCCTACTGACCCGCCGGCTCGGCCTCCTGACCCGCCGTCTCGGCCTCCTGACCCGCCGTCTCGGCCTCCTGACCCGGCGGATCGGTACCCTGTCCGGCGCCCCCGGGCCCCCGGCGGGCGACGACCGAGGTGGAGACAATGGCGTTCCGGGGTTGGCCGGCGGAGGCGATCGAGTTCTACGAGGGGCTGGAAGCCGACAACACGCGGGCCTACTGGCAGGACCACAAGAAGGAATACGAGGAGCTGGTCAAGGGCCCGATGGTCGAGCTCCTGGCCGAGCTGGCCGACGAGTTCGGGGCGGGCAAGATCTTCCGGCCCTTCCGCGACGTGCGCTTCGCCAAGGACAAGTCGCCCTACAAGACGGCCATCGGCGCCACCCTGGAGCGGGGCGGCTACGTACAGTTCTCGGCCCACGGCCTGGCTGCCGGCTCCGGCTACTACGTGATGATGCCCGACCAGCTCGAGCGCCACCGCCAGGCGATCGACGACGACAAGTCGGGTGCTCAACTGGAGAAGCTGGTCGCCGCCCTCCGCAAGAGCGGAGCCGACGTCGCCGCCCACGACACCCTGAAGACGGCCCCCAAGGGCTACCCGAAGGACCACCCCCGCATCGAACTGCTCCGCCACAAGGGGCTCATCGCCTGGCGCCAGTGGGACGTGGCCGCCTGGATGGGCACGGCCAAGTGCAAGCAGCGCCTCGTCGACTTCCTCGTCGCCGCCCGCCCCCACAACGCCGGGCTCGACCGCCAGGTCGGCCCGAGCGCCACCCCGCCCCACTGAGTCAGTAGGGCGGGGACCCGAGCGGTGGCCCGGGTCCCCGCCTGGAACGGAACTACCGGCCTAGCAGACCGCCTTCTTCAGCGGATCGCGCTGCTGGCAGGTCAGCATCGCCTTCCACTCGTCGGGGATCGCCTGGACCCACCCGTTGTAGACCTCGGGGATGGCCCAGACACCCTGGCCGCCCTGCCCGAACTGTGAGCTGGGTGTGTCGTCGTTGATCTTGCTGGCGGCGCCGCTGGTGATGACACCACCGGCGATCTTGGCGTCGGACAGGTCGCCGTCGTTGTTGGGGTCACCGTCGACGACCCAGGCGACGTTGGCGAACTTGACCGAGACGTAGCCGAGGTAGCCGCCCCCCTTCTTGGCACCGAAGTTGATGCCGTGGCAGCCGGGAC
>JAUZEX010000461.1 GCA_030838815.1 Actinomycetota bacterium | reverse complement strand
GTTCGTGACACGGGACCCGCTCGGGAATCCCGTTGATCGGCGTCACCCCTGGAACCAGCACACGATCCCGCGGCCGCAGAAGCGCGACTGGGACGGTGCCTACAGCTGGACGATGGCTCCCCGCTGGTTCGACGGCGAGAACTATCTCGTCACCGACACCGGTGGCGGCCCGCTCCCCCGGCTGTGGGCCACCGCCCTCGGTGGGCTCGTCGACACCCCGTTCGCCAAGTCGACGGGGCACTCGGTGCTCATCAACATGCCGCGGACGATGACAAAGCCCGAAGTCACCTTCGAGTGGAAGATCCCGCAGTGGAGCAACGCCCTCGAGCGGAACCGGGCCCGGAGCTACTTCCAGGCCTACTCCGCCGCCATGGGCCTTCACTTCATCGAGAAGGCGCTGGCTGAGGTGCGGGCCGGCCACACCCAGACCTGGACCCCGTTCAAGGTTCCGGACGAGGCCGTCAGCTGCGGGTTCACCGAAGCGGTCCGTGGCGTGCTCTCCCACCACATGGTCATCCGGGGCGGGAAGATCGCCAACTACCATCCGTACCCGCCCACACCGTGGAACGGTTCGGTGCGCGACTTCTACGACCAGCCGGGCCCCTACGAAGACGCGGTGCAGAACACGCCGATCTTCGAGGAGAATCCGCCGGACGACTTCAAGGGCATCGACATCATGCGGGCCGTCCGGAGCTTCGACCCCTGCCTGCCGTGCGGGGTACACATGTACCTCGGCAAGGGCAAGGTCTTGAACAAGCTCCACAGCCCGACGATGATGCACACCGACATCTAACCGATTAGGTCCGAGGATCCCGGGCGGGCCATCCCGCCCGGGATCCGACGCCATTCGCAGGAGCGAGTGCCGGGGGGCCCGCCTGCGGTCCCTCGTTACTCCCGGGGGAAATATGGCTCAGGATCTGCATGAGGTCGGTCTCCGCGTCGAACAGCTCTTGGCCGAGCTCCGATCGGAAGCGGACCCGACCGTTCACCAACGGGCCGAGGCGTTGGTCAGTCTCCTCGTCGAGTTCTACGGCGCCGGCCTGGAACGAGCCCTGGCGCTCGTGTCCCGGGAACCGTCCGGCGACCTCATCAACCGCCGCCTGGCGCAGGACGATCTGCTGGGCAGCCTCTTCTCTCTTCACGGGATCCACCCCGTCCCCGTCGAGGACCGGGTTGACCAGGCGCTGACCAAGGTCCGGCCGGACCTCGGCGGCACGAAGGTCGCCCTCGTCGGATTCGATAACGACGGCATCGCCCATTGCGAGGTGTCGACCGGCGGCTGTGGCAGCGCCCCGCTCGATGTCGCCAAGACGACTGTCGAAAAGGCCATTCTCGACGCCGCCCCCGAGATTCCCGCGGTCAACTTCGCTGCGCCTGCACCCCCGCCGGTCGAGCCGGGGCCGGTGGCCGTCGAGATCGGGCGCACCCGGGTCAAGGTGGAGATCGGGCGGAAGCCGGGAGCCGGAGGCACGCTGTGACCTCGGACGAGAGCCCTCGCCCGGCGGGGGGCCTCGGTCGCTTCGTCCGTGCCGCCCCCCAGCCCGGCCAGCCCGAGCAGCCCCTGCCGCAGGGGTTCGAGCGGTTCCTCGAGAAGCCCCCCCCGCCCACCGGCGAGCACTGCGAGCTGTGCAACGAGGCGATCCCGGAGGAGCACCCGCACGTCGTCAATCTCGATAGCCGGGCCCTGATGTGCAGCTGCCGGCCCTGCTACCTGCTCTTCACCGAGCGGGGGGCGGGAGCCGGGAAGTTCGCCTCCGTGCCCGACCGCTACCTGTTCGACCCCGACTTCACCATCAGCGACGCCCAGTGGGAGCAGTTCCAGATCCCGGTCAAGATGGCGTTCTTCTTCGTGAACTCTGTCATCGAGCAGACGGTCACGTTCTACCCAAGCCCGGCCGGAGCGACGGAGTCACTGCTCCCCGCCGACACGTGGGTCGAGGTCATGGCGGCCAACCCGCTGTTCGCCTCCCTTGAGCCTGACGTCGAAGCGCTGCTCGTGTACCGCCGGGACAGCGCCTACGAGTGCTTCCTGGCGCCGATCGACGCCTGCTACGAGCTCGTCGGCCACGTCCGGATGAACTGGAAAGGGTTCGACGGCGGGCAGGAGGCGTGGGAGGCGATCGACGGATTCTTCGAGCGTCTCCGGAGTCGCAGCCGTTCAGCGGCCCCGGCCAGGAACGGCGGCGCTGCGTGAGTGAGCTTGTCTTCGACTGCACCAATGCCGGCAGCGATCCCTATGCTGCGGCACCGACCCTGGTCTTCCGGCTCCGGATCGCCGAGACCACCGGGCAGCCGATCGGTGGGATCTCGCTGCGGGTGCAGTTCCGCATCGAGCCACTGAAGCGCCGTTACGCCGATGCCGAGGCGGACCGGATCGGCGACCTCTTCGGCGAGCGGGCCCGTTGGGGCGACACCATGAAGCCGATGCAGTTCGCCAACGTGTCCCAGATGGTCCCGCCGTTCTCCGGCTCAATCGAGGTCGACGTCCCCGTCCCGCTGACGTACGACTTCGAGGTGGCCACGGCCAAGTATTTCCACGGTCTGGAAGAGGGTGAGATTCCCTTCGTCATCCTCTTCTCGGGGACGACGTTCCTCGACCAGAGGGGTTCGCTCCAGATCGAGCAGATTCCTTGGCACAAAGAGACGTCCTACCGGCTGCCGGTGGCCGTGTGGCGCGAGGCGATGGACGTGCACTTCCCCGACAGCACCTGGATGCGGGTGCGCCGCGAGACGCTCGACAGCCTTCAGCGCTTCAAGTCCCGCCTGACCCTGCCGACATGGGACGAGACCATTGAGGCGCTGCTCCGTCAGGCGGGCGAACCCTCCCCGGGTTCCAATGGGAACCACGAGTCCGCCGGAGCACCGCCCGTATGAACCTCGACGTCGCCCGCCGCATCGCCGACACGGTCCTCTACGAGGGCTACATCCTCTATCCCTACCGGGCCTCGCACGGCAAGAACGGCTCCGGGGTGCGCTGGCAGTTCGGCGTGTTGGTGCCCCAGCGCCACGCCGACGCCAACCCGCTCCCGCCGGGGGCGATGCAGGCGGCGGGCACCGTGTCGGGCGCCGTCGAGACGTGGTGCCAGCAGACGGAGTGCATCCTCGAGCCGGCCGACGGCGCGTCGGTCGACATCCGGCTCCGCTTCCTCCATCTCCAGGCCCGGCTCGTCGAGCAGGCGGCGGACGGTGGATCGTTCACCCCGGTGGAGTCCCTGGCCGCCGGGGGCGAGCTCTACGTGACCTGGGACGAGGGCGTCGAGACGGAGATCGACGCCACCTTCGCCGTGACCGACCTCTACACCGGCGAACAGGTCGTACCGGTGGAGGTGGCCGGCAGCCAGAAGATCGAAATCCTCACCGACGACGGCGGCACCGTAATCGGCCGGGTGATCCGGCGCCGCCAACCATTGTCCCTCCGCATCCTCGTATCGGCCGAGGAACTGCCCGGCCCGTACGGGATCGCCCGCCTCCGGGTCCGGACCGAGAACGTCACCGACTGGGTCGACAGCTCGGGCAGCCGGGGCGAGGTCGTGCTCCGCAGCCCGGTGGCCACCCACCTGATCCTGGCCGTCCCCCCGGGGTCGCGGTTCGTGTCGCCGCTCGGACCGCCGGAGTGGGCCAAGCCCGCCCTCGAGTCCTGTAACAACCTCTCGACGTGGCCCGTCCTCGTCGGCGAAGAGGGCAGCACCGACATGATGTTGTCGTCGCCGATGGTCCTGCCCGACCATCCGCAGATCGCCCCGGAGAGCCCGATGGACCTCTTCGACGGCACGGAGAACGACGAGCTGCTGTCGTTGCGGATCATGACGCTGACCGACGAGGAGAAGGTCCAGGCCCGGGCCACCGATCCCCGGGCGGCGGCGATCATCGAGCACGCCGACAACCTCCCCCCGGAGATCTACGAGCGCCTCCACGGCGCCATCCGCTCGCTGGAGTTCTCCGGGGCGAGTGTGCGCCGGGTGCCCGACGAGAGCGAGATCCCCGAGATCTGGACCAGCGACACCGGGGAAGTCAAGGAGCCGCCGTCGTTCTTCGATCCGAAGGTCGACGCCTCGTACTCGCCGGAGACGGACACCGTCGACATTGCCGGTCTGCGCATCGGGAAGGGCAGTCGGGTCGTGCTGCGGCCGGCCAAGGTCCGGTCCGACGACCAGGTCATGTTCCTGGAGGTTCGCTTCGCCTCGGTCCAGGCCTTCCTCTTCGACGCCGACGAGGACCCGCACCTGGCCGTCACCCTCGACGACGACCCCGGGGCCGACAGCCCGAGCTCCCACGGCCGGGACCGCTACTTCAAGAGCGACGAGGTAGAACCTCTCCCCGACCTGGAGGAGGCGCAGCCATGAGCACCGGCAACG
>JAUZEX010000460.1 GCA_030838815.1 Actinomycetota bacterium | reverse complement strand
GTGCTCCTCGGGTGGGTGGTCGCCATCTGTGTCGAAACCAGCGAGCAGGGCCCGGCGCCGGACAGCGTCGCCGGGAGGGTGATGGCCCGGAGCCGTTCATGGTCGAGCCGGCGGCGCTCGATCAGCGCCGCGAGCAGGTCGGGAGAGGGGGGCGCCAGCAGCTCGGTCCACGTGAGATCGAGGACGTCCCCCGGGTGCTCGACGGTTCCGGCCATGGCCAGCCGACGGGCGCGCTCGCCGACGGCGTCGCTGAGGGCGCTGGCCAGGCCGGCGGCGGTCCGCTCGGCGAGCGCCCGCCAGCTTCTCCGCCGCCCGCCGGGCGGGAGGGCCGCGGTGAAGGGCCCGTCATCGAAGGCTGATCCCTCGAGGCTGCGGATGGCCAGCGCGTCGAAGGCGCCGTCGAGCGCGCCGTCGAGGGTGGCGCCGGTGGCGGCCACCGACCACGCCCAGGCGGCTTCGTCGTGGAGGACGGCCAGCGCCGCCTCGAGCCGCTCGTCGGGGAGCCGCTGCGGATCGGCGGTCCACCGGAGGGCCGCCCCGGCCGCCGCCGCCAACCGGTCGACCTCCCGGGCATAGCCGGCCGCCACCAGGCGGCGGCGCAGCGGTGTCGCCGAACCGAGCTCGTCGAGGACACCCTCGTTGAGGTAGAGCCGGTGGCCGAAGGATCCGGCGGCGTTGGCCGCCAGCGAAGGCCGTACGGTGCCGAAGGCGTTCATCACGCCGATCGCCGCCGTCCGCAGCAGGTCGAGATGCAGGGTGAGAGCGAGCGGGCGCAGCGGACCCGGCCCGGAGAGGGCGGCCCGGTAGGTCGGTTCCCGGCGGTCCACCGGGGTGTCGAGCCCGCCGGGTGGGTCCAGCGCGGCGGGACGGTCGGTGGCGGAGTGCTCGACCGCCGACACCCCGCCGGTGTGGCCCTGGGGGAAGCGCAGCCGCCAGGGCAGTTCGATGCGCCGTTTGGCGACGACGACCCGTCCCGCCACGGCCCGCCGGAGGTCGACGACGCTCTCGGCCGTGGTCCAGGCGCAGTGGAAGCCCCAGACGTCGCGCAGCCTCGTCGTGTCGACCTTCGGGAGGTAGGAGATGGCCGCCCCTTCACCGGGGGTGATGTCGGCCAGGTCGTGCTTCCACATGAAGCGCACGGCGGCCATGACCTGTTGGTGGGACAGCTCCACGTAGCGCTTCCCGAGGAGACGGGCGATCTCGGCCAGCGGCATCACGTCGTCGGGCGCCACGTTGACCGGGCCGGACGGGCCCCCCTCGCAGGCCAGGGCCAGAAACCGCCCGACGTCGTCCTGGTGGGCCAGCTGGTAGCGGATGTCCGCCCCCTTGACGCCGATGATGGCCGGAGCGGCGAAAATGTCGAGGAGCAGGTTGTCGATGTTGCGCCCCACGGTCGCGGCCGTGCGGGCCAGCACGGCGTCGACCCCGCGGGCCAGGATGAGGTCCTCGACCTCCTTCTTGTGCGAGCCGTAGAGGTAGTCCGGCGCCGGGCGGCGCTCGTCCGTCTCGGTGAAGCGGGGCGGGTTGTCGGGGTTCGCGCCGTAGCACAGCACCGAGGAGGAGAACACGAGGCGCCGGCAGCCCGTGCGGGCCATGGCGGCCAGCACGTTCTCGGTGCCGCCGACGTTGATGCGGCGGGTGTCGGCCTCGGACTTGAGCGGTGTGACGACCCAGGCCAGGTGGGCGGTCACGTCGCAGCCGGCCATGGCGGCCTCGACGGCGTCGCCGTCACTGACGTCGCCCTGGTGGAACCGGACGCCGACGGGGAGCGCGGCCGGTACCCGGCGGGCCATGGCCACTACTTCGTGGCCCGCCCGCACCAGCCGGTCGGTGAGGTCCCGGCCGTAGACGCCGGTGGCCCCGGTGATCAGAACCTTCACGACGCACCTCCGATGGGGACCCGGTCGAGCATCTCGACCCGGCCGGTGGCGCCGTCGACCCGGATCAGGTCGCCGGTGCGGAGCCGGCGGGTGCCGTCTCCGGTGCCGGTCACGCAGGGCAGGCCCAACTCGCGGGCGACGATCGCCCCGTGGCTCATCTGGCCGCCGATGTCGACGACGACGCCGCCGGCGAGGTGGAACAGCGCCACCCAGCCCGGGTCGGTCGAGTGGCACACGAGGATCTCGCCCGGCTCCAGGTCGGCGGTGGCCGGATCGAGGACGACCCGGGCCCGGCCGGTGATCTCGCCGCCGCCGGCCGCCACGCCCGTGACGGGACCGGCGCCGGCGCCGGTGCCATGGGCGTCCGCACCGCCGGCGCCCTGGCCGGACACCGGGTCACCTGTGGTCGCCGGCACCGGAACGGGCGGCCCCGTCCACCGGTTGGGGAGCTCGTAGGTCTCGTACCGGCTCCGCAGCCGGCGGCGTTCGTCGACCAGCGCCCGGAGGTCGGCGCCGCGGTCGGTGACGAGTTCGTCGACCGTGAGGTGGAACACGTCGTCCGGGTCGGCCAGGCGTCCGGCCCGGGCCAGCGTCCGGCCCAGGACGCGGGCGGCGAGGCGGGCGCCGTCGAGGCACTGCGTGTAGTTGGCCTTGCCGACCTCCCGTTGCGGGATGAGCCGCCGGGCCAGCCGGAGGAGGACCCGGGCGCCGGGGGCCCAGAGGAGGCCGAGCCGGGCGGCGAACTCGGCCTCGGCCGCCGAACGGGCGGCCTGCTGGCGGGCCTCGATCCGGCCGGGGTGGGCATCGTTGTCGAGCCCGTCGTAGTGATCGGCCAGCGCCAGCAGCGGTGCAGGGTCCTCCCGCCACACCCGGCTGGCCATCTGGCCCTCGTCGGGCCCGTGGAAACCGTGCCGGAGCAAGAAGGTGTCGAGGTCGCAGTCACGGCGGGACAGCGCCCACAGGTCGCGCAAGATCGCGGTCTCCTCCATTCCGGCGTAGCCCGTCACCAGGCGGTGCTCGAGCCCGGGACAGCCAGCGGTGGACGCCAGGGCGGCCACCTGGTCGTAGAGCGCCGAGGCCAGCATCGACGCCACGACGCCCAGTTCGAACACCTGGCGGTAGCGCAGTCCGGCGTCGACGAGCAAGGCCCGGGCCGAGTCGACGTCGACCGGCGGTTCGAGGACGTGGCCCCGCCACCACTGCTGCGTGGCCCGGCGGGCCTCCCGCTGGTTCCGGATCAGCCGCGTCGCGACGGCGGGGAGGCGGACGGCCACCACCGGCCAGCGCCGGTAGCTCGGATGGTTCTCCGCTCCTGTCCGCACGACGCCGAAGAGCTGCTCCTCCACCCCGTTGGCCGACGTGCCGGGCAGGCGGTCGCCGATGATCCGCATCTGGTCGATGTTGGCCACCGCCCGGCCGAA
>JAUZEX010000426.1 GCA_030838815.1 Actinomycetota bacterium | reverse complement strand
CGGCGGCAGAGGGGCCGCCGCCGGGCCCCTCTCAGGCTGCGTCGAGCAGCGTGGAGACGAGGAGCAGCTCGCGCCGGGTGCGGTAGAGGGCGGCGAGGGCCGCCAGCAGCCCGGCGACCGTCGCCTCCAGGTCGGGGGACATGGCGTCGGTCTGGGCGACCAGGGCCGCTCGGCCGAGGCGGGCGTCGAGCGCCGCCAGCCACGTGTCGGCGTCCGAGGACGGGGCCTCGGAGGACGGCGTGGCCGGGGCGGGGCGCTCGACGCAGACGAGGGGGGCGAGGATGGCCGCCTGATCGGTGAGGTCGGACGCCAGCTGGTGCAGCGTCACGGCGGTCAGGGCATCCCCGCCGGAGCGGGCCCGGTCGGACAGGAGCCGGCACGAGACGGCGAGATCCAGAGCTTCTCCCAGTTGCCCGTCGAGGCACCGGAGGGCGGTCGAAGAGAGTTCCTCGCTTGATCCGTTCATTGCAACCCTTTCGATCGTTGCCGCGAGTGGCTGGTTTCAGCTTCTTCGACGAAGCCGCTGGATGGAGCCAGCCGAAAGATGGCTCTTGGAGATGAACCCCGCGACCGGGGTCGTGGCGATGAGATCGAGGAAGTCGTCCTCGGCGTGGGTGGAGATCAGGATCACATCCGACGGTGACGTGCCGAGCCGGCGGTGCAGCCGACCGACCACGTCGAAGCCGCTCTCGCCGCCAAGGTCGATGTCGACGAGCACGATGTCCGGCCCCAGCGTTTCCGCCTTCCGCAGCGCGTCGTCACCGGTCGAAGCGACGGCCACGACCGCGATGCCCTCCCGCTCCAGTAGAGGCCGGGCGGACTGGAGGAAACCCGCATTGTCGTCAACGATCAGGCAAGT
The DNA here is from genome assembly GCA_030838815.1 of Actinomycetota bacterium. Classification (GTDB taxonomy): domain Bacteria; phylum Actinomycetota; class Acidimicrobiia; order IMCC26256; family BP-133; genus BP-133. The sequence goes on along the minus strand of JAUZEX010000426.1, from coordinate 3,922 downwards.
GAGCGGCACAGCGTCACTGATCACGTGCGTCAGCCGACCTGCTGGAGCGCCCGCCGGGTCGGGCGGGCGTCAGCCAGCTCGCCGAGGGGCGGGTCGGTCAGATCCACGGTGGTAAGGGGCAGGAAGCGGCTGCCGTGGCGGAGGGTCTCGATGAGGTGAAGGAACTCCTGGGTCTGGGTCGTCATCCCGTCCCCGGCCGTCACCGCCATCAGCGGGATGGTGGCGCGATCGTCGGCCACAGGCCGCCAGACCAGACCGGGGAGGGCCCTGCCCGTCACGGAGAGGCGGCCGGCGAGGCCCACTCCCACTCCGGCGGCCACGGCCATGGGGAGGAGGTCCGGGTCGTCCACCTCCAGGCTGATCTCCGGCCTGAAGCCGGCCCCCCCGCACAACTCGATGAACCGGTCGTGGAGCGTGCTCGAGGAACGCCGGGCGACGGCCACGAACCGTTCCTCACGCAGGCTGTCGAGCGCCACGCTGTCCTCTCGGGCCAGCGGGTGGTCGGTGGGCAGCACAATGACCAGCTCGTCCTCGAGCACCAGGGTGGTGCGGAGACGGGGGTCGCTGACCGGACCGTCCACCAGCGCCACGTTGAGCTCCCGGCGCCGCACGAGCTCAACGAGCTCGTCGGGTCGCCCAGAAGTCAGCCGGGGCTGCACCGTCGGCCGAAGCCGGCTCCAGTGGGCGAGGAGCACCGAGAGCACCGGCGCCGCCACGGGCATGTGTACGCCGAGGCTGAGCCCGTCTGCCTGACGCGTGACGCGCCGGGCGACCTCCAGGAATGCTTCCCCTGCCGGCGTCAACCGCACCGGGCGGGCCGACCGGTCGAAGAGCTTCGCCCCGAGCTCGCGCTCCAGGCGACCGACGTGCTGGGACAGGGCCGGCTGAGCGACGTACAGCCGCTCCGCCGCTCGGCCGAAATGCCCTTCCTCGGCCACCGTCATGAAGAACTTGATCTGGCGCAGCTCCATGGCCTGACTGTCGCGCCGGAGCGGTCGCCTGTCTTCACCGCCAGCGCCCATCTGCACTGGCGGCCCGCTGCAAGGCCCTCTACCGGCTAGCTGCCATCGGCAGCGACTCGGGTTGACCGTCCCGCACGACCAGGACCGATACCGGGGAGTGGCGGACGAGCTTCTGGGCCACGGAGCCCATGACCAGGCCGCCGACGACGCCGTGGGTCCGACCGCCGACCACGATGGTCGTGGCCCGGTGGTGGCGGGCGGCGCCGATCAACTCCGTGGCGGGATCGCCCAGGGCGACCTCGAACCCCCACCGCACCTTGCGGCCGGCGAGGACATCGGCGGCGCGCTCCCGACTCATCGCCTCGACCTCGTCGAGCGCCTCGTTGACGGCGACCCCGGCGCCAGCCAGGGCGCTGTTGGCGGCCACGACGCCACTCTCATGGCGGACGTGGACCACGACGAGCCCACTTCCTGACTCCTCGGCCAACTCCGCGGCCGTGCTGAGGGCGGCCAGGCTGTCGGCCGTCCCGTCCACTCCAACCACCATCTGCCCGACCACCATGGGCTTGGTCATGGTTCGGCCTCCTTCTCGGAATATACTTTAGCTTAGTGACAACAAAAGAAAAGCGGGGTCGCCCCCGGAAGGCGGCGATCGACACGGCCATCCTCGACGCCGCCGCCACCCTGTTGTCCCAGCGGGGCTACCGGGGGATGACCGTGGCGGCGGTGGCCGCCGCCGCCGGCGTCACCGAGCCCACCGTGTACCTGCGTCACCCCACCAAGCACGACCTCGCCGTGGCGGCCATCCCCCGCCTGCCCATACTCAACCACCCGCCCGACACCGGCGACACGAAGACCGATCTCACCCTCCTGCTCACCGATCTCGTGGACAGTGGCCGGGCCATCGGTCTCGCCGTGACCGGCGTGATCCTCGCCGAGGAGGCCGAACACCCCGAGCTGCTCGATCATTGGCGCACCACCGTCGGTGCCGCCGCCGTGGGAGCCGTGCACGACATCATCAAGCACGGCCAGCGCCGGGGCGAGGTCCGCCGCGACGTGCGGACTCCCGTCGTCGCCGATCTGATCCTCGGCGCCTACTTCGGCCGCTACACCCATCAGGGTCAACCCGACCGCGCCTGGATCCGAGACGTGATCAACACGCTCTGGCCGGGAGTGGCGGCTCGCTGACCCACGGCCTCGTCACCTTCCTCGAGACCGGCCGAGAAGTTCGTGGATCGCCGGAGCAGAGAGAAGGGGCTTGGCGATGAAGCCCGACGCCGGACTGGCGGCGATCAGATCGGCCAGATCCTCCTCGGCGTGGAGCGAGATCAGGATCACGTCGGGCGCTGCGGCACCGGCGGTGCGCTCCCGCAACCGGCCGGCCACCTCGAATCCGCTCTCCGGGCCGAGGTCGACGTCGACCAGGATCACGTCGGGCCGCAACGCTTCGCTCAGGCGGCGCGCCTCGTCCCCGGTGGAGGCGACCGCCACGACTTCGATGCCCTCGCGCTCCAGGAGAAGGCGCGCCGACCGGAGGAATCCGGTGTTGTCGTCCACGATGAGGCAGCGCAGGGCCATAGCTGTGAGGATTGCCACCGGGTCGGCGTTGCGCATCCCGGCTAGCAGGAAAATCACCCGCAGGGTGGCTGGAACAGTGCGTTCCGCAGTCGCCCCCGGCCCGCCCTTCGTGCCGGATCTGACCCTTCCGTTGGCCAGTCCCGAGGTCGGTCGTCTTCCTCGACGATGCGGCCATGAGCCAAACGATCATCTCGAGACGCCGCCTCCGGGCCGTCGTCGCCGGCGTCCTGGCCGTGGCGCTGGCCGCCGGCCTCAACTCCGCGGTTCGGAGCGGCGCAGCCCCGCCGTCCCGGTCCGTTCCCATGCTGCAGGCCGCGTATCGAGGGGCGCCAGTGCGCGCTCGAGGGGCCGCGGCGCGGGCTCGAAGGCCGAGCGCCGCGATCGGGCGTCGTTCCGTTGCGGGAACGGGATCGCAGCTGCAACAGGTGCAGGCGATCGCCGATTCCAGCGGTTGGAACTGGCGGGCGGCAGGCGTGAGTTACGTCATCGGCTTCCATCCCCAGGCGTGCTGCCATTGGGGCATCTACGACTCCCGCACCGGGGCGATCTACGTCGGGCCGACAGCCTTCGCCACGGCCGAGCGCCTCCGCTACGTGGTCCTCCACGAGACGGCCCACGCGTGGCAGTACCGGGCGGCCCCGATCCAGGCCCTCATGGGCGACTACACCCGCTGGGGATACCACGGCGCCAACGCGCTCGAGGCCGGCGCCGACTGCATCGCCACCCTGTGGGGAGCGGACCGCAGCCAGGGTCACTACTGGCGCTGCCCGGACGCGGCCCTGGCCGTGGCGGCCCGAGAGCGGAGTGCCTCATGAGCCCGGCAGCGTTGGCCGAACAGCTCCTTCCCGCCCGCCTCCCGTCCGCCCGCCACCTTGGGGCCAGAGCCTGCATCTTCGAAATCGCGGCCGCGGGACAGGAGCAGTACGAGGCGGTGGTGCAGGCCCTGGGACAGGACCCGGCCCGCCTGTTCCATTGCGCCGGTCCGACGGAGGACGGGTGGATGGTGGTCGAGGTGTGGGAGTCGCAGGAGGCGGTCGACACCTTCCTGACCGAGCGGTTGCTACCGGTGGTCCGCAAGATGGGCTTCTTCGCCTCCATCCAGCAGTCCTTCCCGGTCCACACCATGCGGCCGGGCCGCACTGACGGGAGGTTTGCAGCTACCTGGTAGTGGGGGTACCGGTGGGCTGGGGTGTGGGGATGGTTGCTGGCTGTGAAGACTGGGTTCGGTTGGGGTGCGATGCTCAACCGGAGGGTTGGGGGGTGAGAGAGAGGTCTGAAATGGAGTTGCGCCAGATCAAGTTTTTCATGGCCGTGGCCGAGGAACGGCATTTCGGGCGGGCGGCGGAACGGATGTTCATCGCCCAACCCGCATTGTCGCAACA
>JAUZEX010000424.1 GCA_030838815.1 Actinomycetota bacterium | reverse complement strand
TGGAGCAGGCTCGCCAGCCCTTCCCGTAGGAGGACGTCGTCGTCGGCCAGGACCACCCGCCCCATGCTCATGGCACCATCGTGGCAGAGTGCTGCGTCAGGCACCGAATGGCGGGTCACGTCATCGCCCTCCGAGCGGGATCTTGACCCGGAGGGTGGTTCCCTGTCCCTCGGGACTGGTGATGTCAATGGTTCCGCCGAGCGCCTCGACGCGGTCCCGGAGCCCGATGAGACCCGACCCCCGCTCGGGACGGGCGCCTCCGACCCCATCGTCGCGAACGCAGACCTGCACGACATCGTCATCGGCGGCCAGGCCGACATGCATCTGGGAGGCGTGGGCGTGGCGGGCAACGTTCGTCAGTGCTTCCGATACGAGGTAGTACACGGCGACTTCGACGCTCTCCGGCAGCGGCAGGTCGGCCGGGACGTCGAGGCCGACCGGAACGACGGCGTGGCGGGCGAGCGTCCGGAGCGCGGCGGCGAGACCACCCTTCGAGAGGATCGCCGGGTGAATGCCGCGCGAGATTTCCTGCAGGTCCTCCATGGTCCCCGTCAGGCCCTCGACCACGTGGGACAACTGCGCCCTGAGCCCGGCCAGCGGCGACGGCACCGCCGCCTCGGCGCTGCGGAGGTCGAGCGCCAGGGAGACGAGACGTTGTTGGGTCCCGTCGTGCAGATCACGCTCGATGCGACGGCGTGTCTCGTCGGCGGCGGCGACGACCCGGGCTCGCGAGGCGCTGAGCTCGGCCCGGCTGTCGGCGTTGGCGACAGCGGTGGCGACGAGCTCCGTGAACTGGGTCAGGCGGCCCTCGAGCCCGTCCGGGAGCCGCCCCGGCTGAGTCCACGACGCACTGATCAGGCCCCACGCCCGGCCCTCGACGACAATCGGCGCCGCGACCCCGAAGCGGAGGCCGAGCTGGCGCGCCACGGCCGACGCCACCCCCGAAGCGCTGTCGTAGCTCTCGATCCGGACGGCGCGGCCCGTCCGCAATACCGACATCGCCGGGGTGGCGGGTTCGAGTGGGAGGCGAGTCCCGATGGGCAGATCCTGGGCGAGCCGGCCCCCGAGGGCCACGACGGTGCCCGTCCCGTCGATCTCATAGCGGAGCAGCCCGGTGGCGGGTGCCTCCAGCAGTCGAGCCACCTCCCCGGCGACCGCCTCGAAGACCTCGGCGGGGGACACGGCCCGCGCCACCAGGGTGGCCACGCGCCGCAACGCGGCCTGTTCCTCCAGGAGCACACGAAGCTCGTTGTGGCTGGTCTCCAGCGAACTCCCCATCGTGTTGAAGGAGCGTTCCAGGGCGCCGATCTCCGCCGCTCCCGTCTCGGGCAGCCGCACGGCGAGGTCCCCGCCCGCCAGCCGTCCGGCCATGGTCGCCGCCTGACGGACAGGGCGCACGATGGTCCGGGTCAGATAGTCGGTGAACAGGGCCACGAGGAGGACGGACCCCGCGATGCCCGCCGTGGCGGCCGACGTCGCCCGGCCGGCGGCGTTGCTGGAGCGCTTCTGGCGGGACGCGGCGAGGTGGTCTTCGACGCCGGCGAAAGCGTCGAACTCCGCACGAAGTTCGTCGACCCGCCGTTTTCCCTCGTCGAACACGGCGATCAACTTCGGGGACGGCGCCAGGAGCCTCGACGCGGTAGCCGAGGGCGCGGCGGCGAGTTGCCGAACCACCTCGACCGTCGGAACCGAGTAGTCGTCGATGTAGGACGTCCCGGCCTGGGCGATCTGTTGCGCCCGGCGCCCCTGGTCTCCGTCGTGGGCGGCCGCCAGCTGCTCGAACATCTGGGCCTGCCGGGGAAAGGCAATCCGAGCGTCGTTCCAGGGAGCGAGAAAGCGGGCCTCGCCGGTGATGAGGAATCCCCGCAGACCGGTCTCGATGTCGATGATCAGCCGCTCGAGATGGTTCCCGGCGGCGGTGACCCGGTCGGATTCACTGGCCAGTACCGCCGAGTCGTGCAGATCACCGATCGCCAGGAGCACGACCGTGAAGGCGACGCCGACGACGAGGGCGAGCACACCGCCGGCGACGACCGTCCGGCGGATGAGCCCTGTCCCGGCCCGTGCGCCCTCGAACATCGAACGCGTGGTCAGGGTCCCCGGAGCCGATCGAGGAGGTCCCGGATCGCCTGGGCTGACAGATGCGACTTGCCGATGAAGCCCACCGCCGGGCTGGCGGCGATCAGATCGGCCAGGTCCTCCTCGCCGTGGATCGAGATCATGATCAGATCCGGTGGTGACGGACCGGGATCGGCCTGCAACCGCCCAGCCACCTCGAACCCGCTCTCGGCGCCGAGGTCGACGTCGAGCAGCACCACGTCCGGTCTGAACTCCGCGCTTCGGAGCCGCGCCTCGTCACCGGAGGAGGCGATAGCCACGACGTCGATGCCCTCGCGCTGAAGGAGTAAACGGGCCGAGCGAAGAAATCCCGCGTTGTCGTCCACGATGAGGCAGCGCAGGGCCATGACGGGCAGCATCGCAGCCGTTTCCGTCGGACGCATCCCGGCTAGCAGGAAAATGGCCCGGAGGGTGGCTGACAGAGAGCGTTCAGCGGTCGCCCGCTCGTGTGGCGCCGGCCGTTCCGGTTCGGCGGTGCCGAGGGCGGTCGCGGCCGCACCCTCGACACCGCCCCGTCGGCGATTTGGGCGGTTAGCTCGGGGAGGGCAAGCGCCGCCCGCGGCCGACGTGGTCGTACGGCGCTGCGGATGCGTTCGCCGCTGCGTCATGCCCTTCACTATGGGGGCGCCCGGAGGCCCTGACATCACGCGACCGCGCAGTTCCAGGCTGGATGCCGCGCGCCGCTCGAAAGCTTTCGGACAGCCTCTCGTCACCTGCCGTTCTCGCCTTGCAGCTACCTGGTAGTGGCTTTGCAGCTACCTGGTAGTGGGGGTACCGGTGGGCTGGGGTGTGGGGATGGTTGCTGGCTGTGAAGACTGGGTTCGGTTGGGGTGCGATGCTCAACCGGAGGGTTGGGGGGGTGAGAGAGAGGTCTGAAATGGAGTTGCGCCAGATCAAGTTTTTCATGGCCGTGGCCGAGGAACGGCATTTCGGGCGGGCGGCGGAACGGATGTTCATCGCCCAACCCGCATTGTCGCAACA
>JAUZEX010000399.1 GCA_030838815.1 Actinomycetota bacterium | reverse complement strand
CAAGGCCTCCTCGACGACGGCGGCGGTGTACGACCCGTCCCCGTCGGCGGCGACCCGTCGGTAATCGCACGGGCTGGCCACCAGCAGGCGCATGGACTCGGCCAGGAGGGTGGTGGTGGTCTCGTTGCCGGCCACGAGGAGCTGGTGGAGGATCGACAGCATCTCCGGTGTGTCGAGCGGCCGGGTGCCGGCCAGCCCGTCCTCGTCGCCAGAATCCCTCGGGGGAGGCAGGTGAGGCTCCCCAGCCTGCAGCAGGTCGGTGAGGAAGTCGTCGCGGGGGGAGCGGCGGCGGTCGGCGAGCTCAGCGGCGAAGTACGTCTGGAACTCGACCAGGCCGCGGGCGGCGTCGAGGCGGCGCTCGTCGGTGACGTCGGCGCCGATGAGATCGGTGGAGTCGTCCGTCCACCTGCGGAAGGTGGGCTGCATGTCCCGGGGCACCCCGAGGGCGTCGGCGATCACCCCGATCGGCAGCGGGACGGCGAACTCGGCCACCAGCTCGACGGATCCCCGTCCGGCGAAGGCGCCGATCAGTTCGTCGCTCAGGCGGTCGATCGCCCCCGTCCACGAGGACACCCGGCGGGGCGTGAAGGCCCGCGACACGAGGCGTCGGAACCGGGTGTGGGCCGGCGGGTCGTTGGTGAGCAGCGTCGGGGTCCGCGGATAGCCGCGGGCCAGGATGGCGTCCAGTTCCTCCTGGATGGCCGGGCTGCCCCGACCGAGGGCCAGGCCGGGGCTGGTGAACCGGTTGGAGAAGGTGTCGGTGTCGCGCACGGCGGCCACGACGTCCTCGTGGCGGGTCACCAGGTAGAAGCCGAGCCCCGGCACCCGGAAGACCGGCTGCTCCTTGCGCATGAGCGCGTACCAGGGGGCCGGGTCGGCGATGACCGCTTCGGCGAAGGGGTCGAAGCCGGCGAGGGTCTCCGGGTCAGCGTGCATCAGGCTCCGGGACGGTAGCAGTTTCTCTAGTTGGTCGCAAGAAAGTACCTTGCGCCTTTCTGGAGGCGTTATACAGTGGGTCCATGGCCGCCGATGCCCTCGCCGAGCTGGTCGAACGCCTCCTGGCTCAGGTCCGGGCGGGCACGACCGAGATGGCCGACGCCGAGTACGAGGAGCCGGTCGGAGCCTATGCGGACGCCGGGCGCTTTGCCCTGGAGCGGGAACGGTTCTTCAGCGGCGACGTTCCCCTCGTCGTCGGCCTGTCGGGGCAGCTCCCGGCGCCGCACACCGTCGTCCCGTTCGACGACTACGGCGTGCCCCTCCTCCTCCGGCGGGACGGCGCCGGCCGGTTCCGGGCCTTCCTCAACGTGTGCCGTCACCGGGGAGCCCGGGTGGTGGAGCAGGCCGGAAGGACCCGGCGCATGACCTGCGGCTACCACGGCTGGACCTACGACGACGGCGGTGCCCTGGTCGGCGTCCCCGGCGCGGCCGGCTTCGTCGGTGTCGACCGCGCCTGCCGCGGCCTGGTCGAGGTGCCGGCGGGGGAGGCGGGCGGGCTGCTGTTCGTCAAGCCCCGGGCCGATGCGGCGCCGTTCGACGCCGCCGGCTGGCTGGCGGGCCTGGCCCCCTTCCTCGACGAGCGGGAAGTCGCCACCCGGCCCTACCTGACCGATCGCATCCTCGACCGGCCGACCAACTGGAAGTCGGCCATGGACACCTTCGGCGAGGTGTACCACTTCGCCTCCACCCACCGGAACACGCTGGCCGAGCGGACGATCTCCGACACCATGGTGACCGACACCTTCGGCCTCCACCAGCGCTTCGCCGCTCCGACCCGGACGATCACCGACTTCGGCACCGATCCCGCCCTGGCGCCGCTCGACGTGATGTCGCTCGTCCACCTGATCTACCCCAACGCCACGCTCCTGGTGAGCACCAGGAGCATCCAGCTCTACACCGTCGCCCCGGGGCGGTCGCCGGGCGAAAGCCTGATGCGGCAACGGTTCTTCGCCCCGGTGGGCGCCGAGTCGGAGGTCGAGCGGCCGGCCTTGCTGGAGATGTGCGACTTCTACTTCCAGGTCGTGCGCGACGAGGACTGGGCCAAGGCCGAAGCCGTCGAGGCCGGGCTGCGATCGGGCGCCAACGAAACGGTGGTCTTCGGTCGCAACGAGCTCTGCCTGCACCGGATGCACGACGCCTGGCGGGCCGGCCTCGGCCTGCCGACGCTGTCCCGGACCCCCGGGCCCGGCGTGTCACCGGAAGACATGTTCGACACCCAGCCGGCTTGACCCCAGGAGTCCACATGGCGTTCCCCGTGGCCGACCACAGCGCCACGCCGCTGGCCGACCTCGTCTCGCTGGCCGGACGGGCCGCCGTCGTCACCGGCGCCGCCCGGGGCATCGGGGCGGGCATCGCCGCCCGGCTGGCCGAGGCCGGCGCCGAAGTGGTGCTGGCGGATCTCGACTGCGAGGGAACGACCGCCGCAGCCAAGGAACTGGAAGCGGCCCACGGCCGGCGCATGGTCGGCGCCCGGGTCGACGTCGCCGACGAGGCGTCGGTGGCGGCCCTGGCCGACCTGGCCGTCGAGCGGCTGGGCCGCATCGACATCTGGGTCAACAACGCCGGGATCTTTCCCCACACCGGCCCGGTGGTCGACGCCGACGCCGCCGCCTTCGACACGGTGCTCGGCGTCAACGTGTCGGGCACCTTCCTGGGCTCCCGGGAGGCGGCCCGGCGGATGACCGGCGGCGGGTCCATCGTCAACCTGGCCTCCATCACCGGCTTCGCCGCCCGGTCCGGCCTGACGGCCTACTCCACCTCGAAGCACGCCGTCGTCGGGCTGACCCGCAACCTGGCCCAGGACCTGGCGCCGTTCGGCGTGCGGGTCAACGCCGTCGCCCCCGGCCTCATCGTCACGCCCGGCGTCCTGGGCGGCTCG
>JAUZEX010000370.1 GCA_030838815.1 Actinomycetota bacterium | reverse complement strand
GTCGCCGCTGACCCGGCCGCCGAGGCGGCGGGGGACGGGTTGTCGGGCGGCACGACCGTGGTGTCGCCGGAGGTCAGAGGGCTCGTGCCGCCCTGGATCGACGTCCCCACCCGGCCGAGGATCAGCGCCACTTTGTGCTGCGTGCCGTTGGGGTCGGCGCCGGCCCGGGTGATCTTCAGGCCGGCGGAGTCGATCGACGTCTGGGTCTGCCTGGCCGGCAGGTACTCGACGGTGATACCGGCCTGGGCCAGCACGCCGAACAGCTGCGCCATGTCGGCCGTCGGCGGCGCCTGGTCGCCGACCTTGAACCCCTTGTCGGTCATGGCGATCTCGACGCCGGCGACCTTGATCGACCCGATCGTGAACGACGACTCCTTGGTCGGCGGCGAGCCGGGCGTCTGGGTCATCTTGGCGTGGGCCAGCGACTGGCCGATGGCCAGCGGTCCGGTGGTGAAGCCGTCGAAGCGGGAGTCGGCCACCGCGGTCCGGACCCGGGTGTCGGGGTCGAGCGCCACCCGGGCCGCCGCCCGCGACGACATGAAGGCCGGGTCGTCGTTGGTCAGGCCGCCGGAACGGCCGTCGCCCACCGCGCCGTACTGGTTGCTCTCCGCCCGGGCCCGGAACGGCCCAAAGGCCTTGTCCGACGTGGGGACGACCGGGTAGTCGCTGGCGGCGTAGAACGGGTAGTCGGGGAAGCTGAACGGGAAGCCGAAGCCGGCCAGCACACCGTTGCCGTTGCTCGGCAGCGTGGCGAAGAAGGGCCCGGGGCTCGGCGCCGCAGCGTAGCCCTGCGAGCGGCCCACCGAGTCGAGCAGCGCCTGCGCCGTCGACGGCGTGGCGTAGAAGATCTCACCGCCCGGCGCGGCCGGGGCGCCGGTCTCGACGAACTCGAAGGCGAACGTGTCGGCCCGGGCGGTGACGGTGTAGGTCTCAGCCGACCCGTCCGCCTCGGCGACGGCCTGACCGGCGAAGCCGAGGCCGGCCGCTCCGGCGACGATCAGCGCCGCTCCGATACGGCTCAGCATCTGCCTGCTCACGACGCTTCCACCCCCAGGTACGAGGCGAGGATCTGCTCCTCGCCGAGCTCGCCGGCCTCGCCGACGAACTGCACGCGGCCCTTGTTCAGGATGTAGACGAAGTCGGCCAGCTCCAGCGCCCGGCCGACGTACTGCTCGACCAACAACAGCGCTGCGCCCTTCTCCGCGAGACGGCGGAGGTAGTCGAAGATCTCGTCAATGATCTTGGGCGCCAGCCCCATCGAAACCTCGTCGAGCAGCACGGTGTTCGAGCCGGCCACGTAGGCGTGGGCCAGCGCCAGCATCTGCTGCTCGCCGCCGCTCATCGTCCCGGCCCGCTGGTCGAGACGTTCACCGAGACGGGGGAAGGCCTCGGCCACCGCCCGTACGGGCTCGAGATCGAGCGCCGGGTTGGCCTGGAGGCGGATGTTGTCCCGCACCGACAGCGCCCGGAAGATCCCCCGGCCCTCGGGGACGTGGCACACGCCAGCCGCCGCCAGACGGTGCGACGGCCAGCCGGTGGCGTCCTGCCCGTCCAGGATGAGCCGGCCGGCCGTCGGCCGCACCAGCCCCGACGCGACCCGCAGCAACGTCGTCTTGCCGGCGCCGTTCGGGCCGAGGAGCGCCACCACCGAATGGTCGGGTACGACGAGGTCGACGTCCCGCAGCACCGTCTGCGAGCCGTAGCCGGCGGTGACGTTGCGCAGCTCGAGCATCAGTCGATCCCTTCCGAGCCGAGGTAGGCCGCCTTCACCGCCGGGGACGCCAGGACCGCGGCGGCCGGCCCCTCGTAGATCAGCTGACCGAAGTCGAGGACGTAGATGTAGCTGCAGACCGCCCGCACCAGTGCCATGTCGTGCTCGACCAGGAGGATGCCGATGCCTTCCTCGGCCAGCACGCGGCGGAGGATGGCGGCGAACGCCTCCGTCTCGCTCACGTCGAGGCCCGACGACGGCTCGTCGAGGAGCAGAAACCGGAATCCGCTGGCCAGCACCCGGGCCAGTTCGACGAGACGCCGCTGCCCGGTGGACAGGTCGCCGACGATCTGACGGGCCAGGTGGCTGATCCGGCAGCGGTCGAGGGCCCGCTCCGCCGCCTCCAGACAGACGTCGCGCTCGTGGCGGCGCCCGAACAGCCGCCCGGTGAGGCGGGTGCCGGCCAGGAGCGCCTCGCGCCCGAGGGCGACGTTGTCCCGGACGTCCATCGTCTCGAACAACTCCATCCGCTGGAACGTGCGCCCGAGGCCGAGCCGGGCCCGCCAGGAGGGGGAGTGGTGGTGGAGGTCCTGCCCGCCGAGGCACACCGTCCCGGCGGTGGGGCTCACGATTCCGGTGCAGGCGTTGAACGTCGTCGTCTTGCCTGCGCCGTTGGGGCCGATGAGCCCGGTGATGGCCCCGCCCCGGGCCACGAGGCTGACGTCGTCGACCGCCACCAGCCCGCCGAAGCGGACGGTGAGGTGCTCCACCTCGAGGTCGGGGGCGTCACCGTCGACGCGACCGGCGGGCGCGAGCTCCAGCCTCTGGCTCATGACGGCACTCCCTGCAGCCGCCGTGCCGCCGGTTCGCCCGGCCCGGCCACCGGTGCGGCGGAGGCCGCCATTCCGAGGCGCGCCCGCAGCCGCGTCCGCTGCGGCGAGCGCTGCGACAGCCGCTTGGCGACCCGCAGCCGGTCCAGCCACGGAACGCCGCCGTAGATGGCCGCCACCAGCGCCAGAGCACCGAAGACGACGGGGGTGTAGGCCCGCACCTCGGCGTTGTCGATGTAGCCGGGGATGACGATGTAGAACACCGCGCCCAGCACGGCCGACAGCAGCGGCTGGCGGCCGGCGACGAACAGCACGGCCAGCAGCAGCAACGAGATCCCCAGGTCGAACGACACCTGCGTGGCCGTCCCGGTCACCGGCCCGATGAGCGCCCCGCCGATCCCGGCCAGGAACGCCGAGGTGCAGAACACCACCACCTTCAGCTCGGTGGTGTTGGTGCCGTGGGCGTTCAGCCCGGTGGGCGAGTCGGCGAAGGCCCGCAGCAGGCGACCCATCCGGCCGGCACGGATGAGGGCGACGAGCGCCACGCAGGCCGTGGTAACGGCCAGGACGACGTAGTAGTAGCCGGTGTCGGTGTGGACGTTGATCCCGCCGAGCTTCGGCCGCGGCGCGGTGAGGAAGAGGTTGTGGCCGAACATCAGAACCGACGGGTAGAACAGCCGTTGGACCAGCAGGCCGAAGCCGAACGTCGCGATGGCCAGGTAGACGCCCGACAGGCGGATCGCCGGAACCGCCAGGATGGCGCCGACGGGGATGGCGACGAGCCCGGCGAGGAGGACGGCGACCGGGAAGGGGATTCCGGCGTCGATAGCCCGGGCGGCGGTGGTCGCCCCCACGGCGGCGAACGCGATGTGGCACAGCGACACCTGCCCCGACATCCGCACCAGCAGGCTGAGCGAGGCGAAGAGGATCACGTAGGCGAGGGCGGTCGTGTACAGCCCCAGCTTCGTGCCGACCACACTGGGGACGGCCAGCGCGACGGCCAGCCCGACCCCGGTGCCGACGAGCCGCGTGCGGCGGGAGAACGTGCGGGGCGCCAGCGGCCGGCGGACGGTCAGGGAGCCGCGCTCGATCAGGTGCTGCTTGGGAACCACGAGCAGCGCGCCGAACAGCACCAGGAACGGCAGCGTGGCCGGCAGGGCGGCGATCGGCCCGGTGGTGTTGAGGAACTTGGTGAGCAGGGCGGCGGCCACACCGATGCCCAGGCCCCCGAGGTAGGTGATCGGCAGACTCGAGAACGCTCCGACCGCCGCCGCGCCGTAGGCGTAGAACACGAGCAGCGTGAGCAGGAAGGCGTCGAGGCCGAGGGTCGGGGCGAGAAGCATGCCGGACAGGGAGGCGAACGACGAGCCGATCAGCCAGGCCAGGCGACGGACCCGGGTCGGGCTGATGGCCTGCAGGCCGAGCAGCGCCGGATCGTCCACCACCGCCTGCATCGACAGACCGAGCCTGGTGCGCTTGAAGAACAGGTACAGCGCCGCCACCGCGGCGAGGACGAAGACCGTGACGATGATCTGATCCACCCGCACGTTGACGCCGGGCAGCTCAACGATCTCGGTCGGCAGGTAGATCCGCATGGCCAGCGACGCCGAGCCGAAGGCCACGACCAGCGCGCCCTGGATGGCGACCAGCAGCCCGACGGTGGCGGCGACCCGGGCGGCGGTGCCGACCGACGCCAGCCCGTAGGCGACCCGTTCCAGGGCCAGACCGGCGGCGACGCCGGCCAGCAGCAGCGACAGCAGCATGGCCAGCGGCCAGGGCATGCCCATCCGCTCGTGAAACTCGAACATGAGGTAGGCGGCGAGGGCGGCCTGGGCGCCGTGGGCGAAGTTGAAGATCCCGGAGGTCTTGTAGGTGAGGACCAGCCCCACGGCCGCCAGTCCGTAGACCGAGCCGGCCGTGATGCCGACCACGAAGAACGGGAGGTACTCCTTCATGGCTTGCAGGCGGGGCAGGGCCGCCGGCCCGCCCGCTGGTGCACGGTGCGGTCGGCCGACGGCCATTGGCGCGACGCGGCCAGCAGACAGTCCGCCCGGTGGAACCAGGCGTGTTCCCGTCCGGCCACGAGCGTCTCGGCCGAGGCGACGTCGACGTCGGTGGCCGGCGCCACTCCGAGGAGGAACCGGGCCCGCTCCCCCACGAGTCGCCGGCCCCGGGCCACCCAGGCGAACACGCCGTACATCCCGAGCAGCCCCCCGAGGACGGACAGCGCGGCGAAGGGGATCTGACCGGCCGGCTCGGGCTTCCCCGAGGCGACGAACCAGGCCACCACGACCACCGCCGCGCCGGCGCCGAGCCGGAGGCCGAGGAGGCGGCGGTCGGTGCCCGTCCAGGGCACGGTGCTCATCACTCGGCGACCTTGGCCAGCTGCGGTTCGGCGGCCGGGGGCTCGGCTGCCGGGGGCTCCGCTGCCGGGGGCTCCGCTGCCGGGGTCTGGGCCTGCGGCTCCACGAGGTCCGTCCCCGACAGGCGGAGCAGGGCTTCCTCGATGCGGTCGAGCTTGGTCCACTCGTCCCGCAGATCGCTCGACAGCCAGAACAGTGCCCCGACCCCGAGGAGGAACATGCCGCCCACGCCGCCGGACATCATGAACGGCAGCTGCTTGGCCGGATAGGGCTCGCCGCTCACGCCGATCCAACCGATGATGACGACCACGGCCCCGATCACGATGACCGCCAGGGCGGCGGCGCGGTCCCAGGCCACACGAAGCCACTTCCCGAGTTCCATCCGTTGGGCTCCTCTTCTTCTCGCTACAGGCAGGTCTGCTTCGATCCCTGCGGGGCGGTGAACTTGCCGCCGACGATCTTCTGGATGAAGTAGCAGGTGAAGTCGGGTGCGGGTTTGCCCTCGATGAAGGTGAGCGGCGGAGCGATGCCGCCCAGCGTGTTGTTCTTGATCTGGTACAGCCCCTTCAAGAAGTCGGCCGACGTGACCGTCGCCGGCAAGGACCTGGACACCTCCCGGAGGAGCGCGCCCGAAACCCACACGGCCGACGTCGAACCCGACTGCTCGATCGTCGGGGCGTAGCGGGCAATGGCGGCGGCGTACTCCCGCTCGGCCGGAACATCGTTGGCCACGAACGGGAACGTGCCGACCGGCGACAGCAGCCCTTCCAGGTTGGGATCCTTGGTGGTGGAGGCGATCGTGGCGAGGCTGGCGGTCACGATGGGGACCTTGAAGCCTTGCTGGAAGCAGGACCGGGCGAACCGGGAGAGAGCGGTGGAGTCGACGCCGAGCATCAGGGCCTGGGCGCCGCTGCGCTGGGCCTGGAGACATTCGGCGGTGTAGTCGGGCTGGGCCAGGGAAACCTGGGCGGTGTAGACGATCTGGCCCCCGACGCTGGCCGCCCGGGCCGTCCCCTCGTCGTGGTAGATCTTGCAGGCCTCGACTTCGGCGCAGTAGCCGAGGGCGATCTTCTTGTAGCCGAGGTCGGCCATCGTCTTCACGGAACCGACGGCCATCGTCGGGAACGACGACGCCTGGGGGAAGAACATCGGGCTCTGGAACCACGTGGCCGTGGCGACGTCACCGCCGATGGCCGGAATCCTCTTCTGCTCCAGGTAGGAGCGGGCGCCACTGGCCGAGAGCACCCACAGGTTGCCCATGAAGGCGACGACGCCCTTGTTCTCCACCATGTCGCGCACGATCGACAGCGCCCGGGACGGGTCACCGGCGGCGTCGGCGACCAGCATCTTGACCGGATGGCCGTTGAGGCCGCCGGTGTCGTTGACGTGCCGGGCCACGACCTGGGCCATGGGTGCGCCCTCGTGGAGGACCGAACCGACGATGCCGCTGTAGTCGCCGACGTTGCCGATGACGATCGTCGAGCCGGTGGCCGCCGCCGGAGTGGCACCGGGAGCGCCCGGGGTGGCGACGCCGTTCCCGCCGGCGGCCGGCGCGGCACCGGCCGAGCGGCCGTCCGCCGCCTTGGCCCCACCGGCGCCGCCTCCGGCCGACGCCCGGGCCGAGCCCGTGCCGCCCGCCTTCGCCGCGCCGACCGGCGCGGTCGCGGAGGACGACCCGGAGGCGGTGGGTCCCTTGCCGGCTGCGGCCGTGCCGCCGCCGGCCACCACCGGGGTGGCCCCCTGGGAGGCGTCAGCGGCGGCCGGGTCAGCGGCGACGTTGCCGGCCTCGCCGGCGGCGACGGCGGCCCCGGTGCTGTCACCGGCCACCGGCGCCGCTTGACCGCTCGGGAGCGTGATCACCCGGCTGGCCGCGTTCTCGATGACCCTGTCGTCGAGCCGGGTACCGCAACCGCCCACGAGCAATGCGGCCGCCAGCGCGGCGAGCCAGCGGGTCGCCTGTCGACCAGAGCTTCTTCGTTCCATATGGCGTCCCCCCCTGAGGATCAGCCCGCTGAAGTAACCGTCGAACTGGAGCTTGCTTCTGTCACCGTCACCGGTAGGCCGCCGTCGAGGATCACGTTGAAGACGTACGCCGGGCGCAGTTCCCACCCCGGGTCGAGCTCGAGCCGGTACCGGCCCAACAGCAGGGCCAGGACGTAGGTGGCCTCCATGTAGGCGAAGTTGATACCGATGCACACCCGGGGACCGCCGCCGAAGGGCAGGCTCTGCCACCGGCTCCGCCCGGCACCCTCTTCCCCAAGGTACCGCTCGGGCACGAACTCGTGCGGCCGCTCCCACAACGCGGGGTTGCGGTGGAGGACCCACGTGCTCATGGTGACCATCGTCCCGGCGGGGAGCCGGTACCCGCCGATGGTCTCGTCGGTCTCCAGCTGGCGGGGGATGAACGGGTGGCCCTGCAGGCGGAGGCCCTCGTCGAAGGCGGCCTTCAGATAGCCCAGCCGAGGAATGTCGTCCACGCCGGGGAGCCGCCCGCCCAGCTGCTCGGCGCACTCCACCAGTGGCGCCAGGCCCCGCCCGGAGGTCATGGCTGCGGCCAGCGTCCAGCACAGCCCGAACGAGGTGGTGTCGAACCCGGCGATGAAGAGCGTGGTCGTGTTGTTGCGTACGTCCTCGTCGCTGAGCTCCGAACCGTCCTCCTCGTAGCGGGCGTCGACGAGCAGCTGGAGGAGATCGTGGCGAGCGACGCCCTCCCGGCGCCGCTCGGCGATGACCCGGTAGATGACCTCATCGATCCGGTCCCGGGCTGCGATGCCCTCCCGCTCACCCGGCACCGGCGTGCCGGGCGCCTCGAAGGCCGTCCGGATCAGCCCGCCCTTCCAGCGGGAGATGTGGGCGTAGTCGGCGATCATCGCCTCCATCTCCCCTGGGCGGAGGGAGTCGGAGAACATGGCGTGCATGAGGACGCCCATGGTGACCGAGGGCATGAAGGCCATCAGATCGACGGTCTCGCCGGTACCGGCGTAGGCGGAGAGCCGGTCGAGTCCCCGCCTGGCCCCGTCGGCCACCAGGTCGGAGAGGGCCTTGAGGTGCCGGTGGGTGAACAGCGGGCTGACCATCGCCCGGGTCCGGCGCCATTCCTCCCCACTCTGGATGGTGATCCCCGGCCCCTGAGCCGGTTCCGTGCGCCGGTGGAGGGGACCGCGGTCGAGGTGCCGCTTCATGATCTGCTCGCAGGTGGCCGGATCGGCGGTGAGGACCATGGGACCGGCTTGGGACGGCACGCAGAACGGGTCGCCGTAGCGTTCGAACAGGCGGGGCAGCGCCCGCAGGGGGTCGGCGCGGAAGTGGTCGAGGTCAGCGGCGCTCGGCACCGGCGGCGAAGCGGTCCGGGTCGAGGTGGCGGTCATCGGCGCACTCCCTTCCCGCCCAGCAGGTAGTCGATCCGGCCGCAACGGTCGGCGAGGCCATAGCCCGTCTCACCGTCCCATTCCCAGGCCACGATCGACTGGGGCAAGAGGTAGGCGTCGGGACACCCGACGGCCGCCCCCAGGCAGAACTCGGAGCCGCCCACGATCGACCAGGTGGCGCCGCCGCTCACCCGGCCGCTGATGCGGTGCTCGGCGCCCCCGGCGGCCCGGAGCGTCACGGTGATGTCGAGCGGCTCGTGGAACGGGTCGGACATGGCCGGCGGCACGACGAGTGCGGCGTCGGCGAAGTCGGCTCCGTCGACGATGGCCGCCCTCGATTCGCGGTGACCGTCGCGGTTGGTCACACAGAGGCTGGCGAACGCCCGTCCCGACGGGA
>JAUZEX010000369.1 GCA_030838815.1 Actinomycetota bacterium | reverse complement strand
GCCGTGGTCACCTATGTGTTCCTGCCGCTGCCCGTCCACCTCCCGGAGGAGCGGCTCCAGCCCGAGGCGATGGCGTCGACCGTCTTCGCCCTCGACGGCACGCCGATCGGCCAGTTCAAAGGGGCCGAGAGCCAGGTGTCGGTGTCGGCCGAGAACATCCCCGACACGATCCGCCGGGCGGTGGTGGCGGCGGAGGACCACCGCTTCTTCCACCACCGGGGCGTGGACTGGCAGGCCATCGGACGGGCGGTGCAGGCCGACCTGCGGGCCGGGCACTATGTGCAGGGCGCCTCGACCATCACCCAGCAGCTCATCCGCAACCTCTACACCGGTAGCGAAAGGACGGTGGGGCGCAAGGCCCGGGAGGCGCTGCTGGCCGTCCAGGCCGAGCGGGTCTACTCCAAAGAGGACATCCTGGCCCGCTACCTCAACACGGTGTACCTCGGCGAGTCGACCTTCGGCGTGGAGGCGGCCAGCCAGTCGTACTTCCGCAAGCCGGCCAGGGAGTTGACGCTGGCCGAGGCCGCCCTCCTGGCCGGCGTCATCCCGGCCCCGAGCGTCTACTCGCCGAGGGCCAACCCCGCGCTGGCCGAGCACCGGCGCCAGATCGTCCTCGACCTCCTGGCCCGCTACCGCATGGCCTCGCCCGACGAGGTGGCCCGGGCCCGGGCGGAGCGGCCCGTCGTCCTGCCGCCACCCCGGCCGGAGACGCACTACCCGTTCTTCATGGACTACCTGCGGACCTATCTCCTCACGGTGAAGGGCTATACGGCACAACAGATCTACAGCGGCAGCCTGCGGATCGAGACGACCCTCGACCCCCACCTGCAGGACGCGGCCCAGACCGCCGTCGCCCGCCTCGACCAGCCGAAGGATCCCGAGGCGGCCCTCGTCGCCGTCGAACCCCAGACCGGGTTCGTCCGGGCGCTCATCGGCGGCCGGAACTGGGACGCCTCGCAGGTCAACCTGGCCCTCGGCCGCCTCGGCGGCGGCTCGGGCCGCCAGGCCGGCTCGTCGTTCAAGCCCTTCGTGCTGGCCACGGCCTTCGAGCACGGCTTCACGCCCGACAAGCGCTACCGCGCTCCGTCGAGCGTGCGGCCCCGGGGCTTCGACAAGCCCGTCCACAACTACGGCGGGACCGGCTACGGCACGGTCGACCTCCGCACCGCGACCTGGAAGTCGATCAACACCGTCTTCGCCCAGCTCATCGCCGACGTCGGTGTCCGCCCGACCGCCGAACTGGCCCTGCGCCTCGGGATCAAGGGCGTCGACCTGAGCCACAAGCTCTACGGCGTGATGGCGCTGGGCACCCAGGAGACGTCACCGCTGGAGATGGCGTCGGCCTACGGGGTCTTCGCCGACCACGGCCTTCGGGTCGAACCCACGCCGGTGCTGCGCATCCTCGACGTCCACGGCGACACGGTGGAGGACAACCGGATGCCGGCCGGGCAGCGGGTGCTGTCGGAGGCGGTGGCCGACAACGTCACCGCCGTCCTCCAGGGCGTGATCGCCACGGGCACCGGGCGCCGGGCCGACATCGGCCGCCCGGCGGCGGGCAAGACCGGCACCTCCGAGAACTGGGAGAACGCCTGGTTCGTCGGCTACACACCGACCCTGTCCACGGCGGTGTGGATGGGCCACCCCAACGGCAACGTCCCGATGGCCGACGTGCACGGCGTCGACCACGTCGTCGGCGGCAGCCTGCCGTCCATGATCTGGCACGACTTCATGACCGAAGCGGTGAAGGACGTTCCGCCGCTCCCGTTCTCCGCCGCTGCCCGGCTGCCCAGCCGGGCCGAGCTCGAGGCCAGGGCCCGGGTCGTGGCCGAGAAGCGGTTGACGGAGCGGGACGGGTTCGACATCCCGCCGGCCCGGTCGCCCGAGGACCTGCCTCCCGGCGGGCCGTTGTGGGCCCCCGCGCCGCGGCCGACGGCCAAGGCGCCGAGCCCGGCCCCCCGACCGACGTCCTCATCGACGGCGCCGCCGCCGGGCGCCTCGCCGGCCGGCCCGAGCGACGAGGCTCCGCCGCCGTCGTCCTCGACCACGACGACCTCGCCCCCGCCGCGCCCGCCGCCGCCGCGACCGCTGCCGGTACCGATCCCGGGCGGCTGACCGCCGGCGGTGCACGTCGCCGGTTGACGGCGGTCCCCGCCGGGCAACGGAACCACATGGGTCGTTCCGGACCGGCAGCCGTCCCGGCATGGCTGGACACAGGGGCGGCGCTGTCGTGGCGGGCACTCGTGCTGGCCGCCGGCGTCGGGCTGGCCGTCGTCGTCCTCACCCATCTGAGCATCGTGGTGATCCCGGTCATCGGCGGGCTGTTCCTCTCCGCCATCCTGGTTCCACCCGCCCGGTGGCTCCGGACCCATCGCTGGCCGGCGCTGGCGGCCACGTGGACGGTGTTCCTGTTCGGTCTGGCCGTCCTCGCCGGATTGGGCGTCTGGCTGTTTCCACTGGTGGGCCGGCAGTTCGGCCCCCTGCGGGCGTCGCTGGCCGACAGCATCAACGGGATCCGCAACTGGCTGATCCATGGCCCGTTCCACCTCTCGCCGTCCCAGGTCGACCGCTACGCCCGGGAAGCGCGGGATCGTCTCATCGGGGCGGGGACCGGCCCGGGGGGGACCGGCGCGGCGATCGGTAGCCGCCTCGCCCAGGGGGCGGCCACCGGCCTGCGCCTCCTGACCCGTCTCTTCGCCACCCTGGCCCTGACCCTTGTGGCGTCGTTCTTCTTCGTGAAGGACGGGCACGTCATGAGCGACTGGATCGTGGGCCAGTTCCAGCCGGCGACGGGCGAGAAGCTCCGGGCCATCGGTGCCCGGAGTTGGACGACGCTGTCCGGCTACGTGCGGGGCACCGCGGTCAACGGGCTGGTGAACGCCGCCATCATGTCGGTGGGACTGCTGTTGCTGCACGTCCCGCTGGTGCCCGCCATCGCCGTCCTGACCTTCGTCGGCGGGTTCTTCCCCATCGTCGGCGCCTTCAGCAGCGGGGCGGTGGCGGCGCTCGTGGCGCTGGTGGCCAAAGGGCCGGCGACGGCGCTGTTGGTGATCGTCCTCACGATCGTCATCCACCACGTCGAGGGGTACCTCGTCGGCCCGATCGTCCTCGGGCGGGCCGTGCGCCTCCCCTCGTTCGTGATCCTCCTCGCCCTCGCCGCCGGCGGGGATCTCGGCGGCGTTTTCGGTGCCTTCATCGCCGTTCCCCTCACCGCCGTCACGGTCGGCGTCATCGACGAACTCCGCCCGCCCGCCCCGACCGACCGGCCCGACGCCGAGGTCGACATCCGAATGTCCGGACATTCGAATGAGCGCCGGGCGCCGATGCCCAGCGGCCGCCCCCGGTAAGGCCTCTGCGCCGCCACCGAAGGCCGAAACGTGCCGCATGTGGCTTCCGCAAGGGCGGCGGGGGCCGAGTGCCGAATTGAAAAGGGATGGACAGCCGACACCCGACCCCCACCGAACTCGCCGACGGCGGGCGGCGGTCGAGCGCGATCAATGCGACGTCGGTCGGCGGACTCCGGGACCTCATCCGCCGGGCCCGGGGATGGTCGTGCGACGTGCGGGGCGTGGCCCTCGACGACCAGTCCGGGAAGCTGCACCTGCCCTTCGTGGAGAAGATCGATCGGCGCTCGCCCTCGGGACGGGCGGCGGCCGGGGAGCTGATCGTGCGCCGCGTCGAGGAGTTCCTCGTCGAGGGCGCCGCCCGGACCAGGTGGTTCGAACTCGACGCCCTTCTCTACGACCCGGCCTCCCGGCGGCTCTCGATCGGGTCGGACGGGCGCAGCCAGTTCTCCCTCACCGTCGAGACGCTCGACGTCACCCTGCGGATCCGGCCGCAGACCCGTCCCCGCTAGGAGTATTCGCCTCCCGCCACCCGGCCACGACCCGCTCGACGTCGAGCGGCACGATGTCGGACGGCGGCCCGAAGGTGATGTGGGAGTTGACGTACACGATCCGCTCATTGATGGCGGCCACCAGCCGGCGGACCTCGGCCTCGGTGCCGGCGGTGGCGATCCGGCCCCGGACGTCGTCGAGCTCCCGGCGCAGCGTCAGGGCCGGCGGCTCGCTCGTCAGCTGCTCATCGCGGAGTTTCTTGCGCAGCCACCACAGTTCGTCGTAGGGGCGGGCGAGATCGGCGATCGGCTCGCCGTGGCCGGGCAGATTGTCGAACTCGCCCCGCTCCATGCTCTCCCGGATCTTGCGCTCGATCCACGACTCCCAGCTGACCTTGGGCGGCTTCTGTTCGGTCATGCTGCTTCGCCTC
>JAUZEX010000341.1 GCA_030838815.1 Actinomycetota bacterium | reverse complement strand
TCGAGGTCTTCGAAGGCGCCCGCCGTCTCGGCATGGGGCTTCCGGAGTACCTGGCCCGGCTCAAGGCGGCCGGGCTGGCCACGCTGCCCGGCACGGCGGCCGAGATCCTCGACGACGAGGTGCGGGCGGTCATCTGCCCCGACAAGGTCAACACCGAGGAGTGGCTCGAGGTCCACCGGGTGGCCCACTCCATCGGGCTGCGGTCCAACGTGACGATCATGTTCGGCCACGTGGAACGGCCCGTGCACGTGGCCCGCCACCTGGTCCGGGCCCGGGCCCTGCAGGCGGAGACGGGCGGGTTCACCGAGGTCGTCCCCCTCCCCTTCGTGCACATGGCCAGCCCCATCTACCTCCAGAAGAAGGCCCGCCCTGGCCCCACCTTCAGGGAGGCTCTTCTGATCCACGCCGTGTCGCGGATCGCCATGACCGGCCTCATCGACAACATCCAGTGCTCCTGGGTCAAGCTCGGCCTCGAAGGTGCCAGGCAGGCCCTCCGAGCCGGCTGCAACGACCTCGGCGGCACGCTCATGAACGAGAACATCTCCCGGGCGGCGGGCGCCGAGCACGGCCAGGGCGTCGAAGAGGACGACCTGGCCGAGGTCGTCGCCCCCCTGGGCCGGCCGCTGGAGCAGCGGACGACGCTCTACGGCCGGGTCCGCACCGCCGGCCGCCGCCTCGCCCCGTCGACCGTCCCGGTCTCGATCAGCCGCCCGTAGCTCTTACGGGTTCTGCTACGGGTTTTGCCCGGCAGTACGGGAACGACCTTGACGGCGAATTGAGGGTTCCCTACCTTCCGTCTCCGGCCAAGGTGTACGAGTGCCCACAGGGTGCGGAGAAGGAGGGGGAGAGTGACGGAGTCCGAGCAGCTCGCGAAGGCCTTCACCGATGACCGGAGCGTTTTCGAACTCATGCGCCAGACCCGCACCCGCAGGGTCGGCTACGGCTACCGGATCGACTCCGGCACGACCGAGAAGCACCCCGTCACCGGGCGCGAGATGGCCCAGGAGAAGGGGCCGATGGAGTTCGTCTCCAACAAGGCCCCCCTGGCGCTGACCGAGACGGAGGAGGCGCTGCTGTCGTGGGCCGCCTGCGGCCCCAACGGCATCGCGGCGTGGGACATCTCGCTCGGCGGCGGCTTCCACGAACTGGTGTCGATCGCCGGGCGGACGACCCCGACCGCCGGGAACTCGCTGGCCACCGACCTGCTGATCATCAACGACAACGGCGCCTCGATCTACAAGCCGTCGAACCACCGCAACGAGGCCATGGAGATGTCGAACAGCCAGTACGACCGGGTGCTGGAGTGGTACCGCAAGGACACCGTCCAGCTCTCCGACTCCCGGCCCGACATCGACTACGCCATGCGCCTTCCGATGGCCCCCCACGCCACGCTGATGGGCCCGTACCAGCACAACATGAACAAGCCGGGGACGACCTGGTTCCTGCCCGTCACCGACAACGGCAAGCTCACCAGCGCCTTCGTGAACCTGTTCGACGTCTGGTCGATGTTCCCGGTCGACGAGTTCAACGGCATGCAGCCGGCGGGCGTCGGCGAGTGGGTCGGCGAGGGCAAGCTCGAGCTCCCGGTGCCGCTGGCCGGCTTCGACCAGCTGTGGTTCCAGGTCGAGCAGTACCCGGTCGGCATGCAGATCCAGAACATCCGCCTGGCCTGCGAGTCGATGGGCCTCGGCCACTGGAACTACTGCGGGTTCATCCCCGAGGTGATCCTCGGCGCCTACCCCGACCTCACGCCCGGACTGCAGGCGACCTTCGCCCCCATGAACGAGCGGGCCCCCATCGCGACCGGCGCGGTGCAGTGCCTCGGCTGGCCCGGCAAGTGGGAGACCACGCGGGTGCCGTCGCAGAAGTACCCCGACGCCAAGTCGCTGGTCGACCAGTGGTACGACGAGAAGTACGGCGACGGCGCCTGGGGCGCCGAGGGTGAGAACAACTCGCTCCGCCAGGGCCAGTCCCCCTGGAAGGACCCCGCGACCGTCGAAGGCATCCTGGCCCACCCGAAGGCCAAGCCGCAGACCTGGGTGCGGGAGGCCGTCCAGGCCCACATCGAGTACTGCATCGAGAACTTCGGCCAGTTCCCGGTGACGTACAACCCGCTCCAGATGCACTTCGGCGTCGTCGTCCACCACCTCGACACCGACTTCTACGACCAGTACTACAAGGACGGTTACGTCACCGACCGCCACCGCGACCACGAGCACAACTGGCATTAGGAGCTTCACCTGCCTCCCGTAAGGCATCGGCGCGAAGGGGTGGTCGGTATGGCTCGAGCTCAAGGACCCATCGAGCAGACGATCCGCAAGCGGGTGGCCGACCACCCCGACGCCACCTGGCTGAAGTGGAAGGCCGAGGAGGTCCCCTGGCGGGACGTGCTGTCCTACTCCCAGCGGGCCGCCAACGGCCTACTCGAGCTCGGCGTACGGCCCGGGGAGAAGGTGGCGCTGCTCCTGCCCAACCGGCCGGAGTTCCTCTGGGCCCACCTCGGCATCATCTTCATCGGCGCCCACTCGGTGCCGATCAACACGTCGCAGCGGGGCGCGACGCTGGCCCACATCCTGTCCGACTCCGACGCCGTCACGGCCATCGTCCACGAGGATCTGCGGGAAGCGCTGCTGTCCGTACGGGAGCGCTGCCCACTGCTGCGTTCCACTGTTGTGCTCGACGGAAAGCCCGGCGACGGCATCGACTGGGACTTCGACCGCCTGATGGACGGCGCCGACACCGAGCCCGACGTCGACCTCGACGAGCCGAGCGGCGGCGTCGGAATGATGTACACGTCGGGGACCACCGGCCCGCCCAAGGGCGTCGTGGCCACGAAGTACGACACCAGCCCGCTCGGCATCATCCTCGGCGCCACCGGTGTGCA
>JAUZEX010000280.1 GCA_030838815.1 Actinomycetota bacterium | reverse complement strand
GCCCCTTCTGGAACGTGTGGGTCAGCTCACCGGTCTTGCCGGGTTCGACCTTGATCCCGGCGTCGCCGTGGCCGGCCCCCATGCCGCCCATACCGCCCGAACCCGGACCCGAGCTCTCGGAGCGCATCTCCTTCTCGTGCTCGGCCTGGGCGGCCTCGTCGCCGAGGAAGGCGTCGTGGACGGCCTGGCCGTTGTTGTGGAACACGAACCGCACGGTCTCGCCGGCCTGCACGGGGATGCTGGTCGGCGAGTAGGCGACGTCGCGCATCTCCACGTCGACGGTGCGGGTGGCGACGCCGCCGGCCTTGTCGGCGGCCGGACCGGCGTGGTGCGATCCACCGCCGCAGGCGCCGGCAACGGCGACCACGACGACGGTGAACAGGGATCCGAACATGTGTGGCGGCGTGCGCATGCTCCTTTCCTAGCGCACAAGGAGCGGGGCGTCGCACCACGCCCGAGGGCGGCTGCTCAGAGGGCGGCCAGGACCTCCTCGGCGGTGTTGGCCATGCCGAGAGCGTTGGGGTGGACGGCGCTGGCCGGGGCGGTCGGCACGAAGCCCTCGACCCACTTGCGGCCCGGCAGCCGGCACACGTCATGGCCGATGCTCGAGGTGTAGGTGTCGACGTACGTGGCGCCGGCAGCGGCAGCCAGGTCGGCGAGCACGGCGTTGAGCCGGCCCTCGACGCCTCGCAGCCAGGCGACGTCGCCGACGGCGATCGGCATCACCGGCCAGCAGCCGGGGCCGGCGGCGGGGAGAATGACGGGATAGCCGACGAGGAGGATCCGGGCGGCCGGCGCCCGTTCCCGGATGGCGGCCAGCACCGCTGCGATCCTGGGGGCGACCGCATCGAGCCGGGCGCCGACCTCGTCGCCGTGGCGCTCGTAGTGGTGGCGGCAGGGGGCGCCAAGCGGGAACAGGACGCTGAGTCCGGCGCAGGTCGCGGCGATCTCGCCGAAGCGGATGTCGTTGCCGCCGATGCCGAGGCTGACGAGGTCGACGTCGGAGGCGAGGGCGTCGAGCTGCGGGCCGCTGCTCAGCCCCCCGGGTAGGGGCTGCGCCGAGGCCATGTCGGCGGTTCTGGCGCCGGCGCAGCTCACGTCGGTGAACCGGGCGGGCCCGAGCGCTTCCGCCACGAGGTGGGGATAGTTGTGGTCGGAGCGCCGGCAGCCGGGCGAGTCGGTCGACTGGTTCGGGATCCCGGGGCCAGAGGTGTAGGAGTCCCCGAGGGCGACGTAGTGGGCGGGCCCGCCTGCGTCGGGGCTCCCGTCCGGGACAGCGGCGCCGGCCGGGGCGGCCGTGACCGCCAGCAGGCACAGGGCGACAACTCCGGTGCACCACCCTCTGCGCCACCCTGCCGTCCCCAGCCCCACAGGAGAACACTACCGCTCGGTAACGGTCGATCGGTGGCGCTTTTCCGCCCCGGGCTTTGATCGGTCGGGGGTCCAACGTCTAGGAAGGGTGGGGTGAGCCTCGACCTTGAGCTGGCCGCGCCCGAAACCGTCTACCGGGTTCTCTCCGAGGACGGCTCGGCGCTCGTCGCCGAACCGCCCGACGTCCCCGACGACGACGTCGTGGCGGTGATGGCCGAGATGGTCAAGGCCCGGGTGGCCAACGGCCGGTTCTTCTCCCTCCAGCGCCAGGGCCGGGCCGGGACGTACGCCCCGATCGAGGGCCAGGAAGCCGTCGTCGCCGGCGCCGCCGCGGCCCTCGATCCGGCCCGCGACTGGGTCCTGCCCCAGTACCGGGAGCCGGTCGCCCTCGGCCGCTTCGGCCCTGAGGTCCTGCGCACGTACGCCCTCTACCAGCGGGGCCACCCCGCCGGCGGGCACTTCCCGGCGCCGGTGCGGGTGTTCCCCGTCCAGATCTCCCTCGCGGCCCAGATCCCCCACGCCCTCGGCCTGGCCTGGGCCATGCAGCTGAAGGGCGAGCCCGGCGTGGCCTGCGTGTTCTTCGGCGACGGGGCCAGCTCGGAGGGCGACTTCTACGAGGCGGCCAACTTCGCCGGCGTGCTCGGGGCGCCGGTGCTGTTCCTGTGCGTCAACAACGGGTGGGCCATCTCCACGCCCCTGCACAGCCAGACGGCGGCCGCCAGCTTCGCGGCCAAGGCCGCCGCCTTCGGCTTCCCCGGCCTTCGGGTCGACGGCAACGACGCCCTGGCCATGATCTCGGTCGTCGCCGCCGCCCGGGAGCGGGCGGTGGCCGGCGGAGGCCCGACGCTGATCGAGGCGGTGACGTTCCGTATGGGCCCCCACACCACGGCCGACGACCCGAAGCGCTACCAGGCGCCCGAGGAGCGGGCGGGCTGGGAGGGCCGCGACCCGATCCGCCGCCTGCGCCGCCACCTGGAGGGACGCGGGCTGTGGAGTGCGGAAGACCAGGCGGACGCCGAGGCCGCCGCCGCAGCGGAGATCGACGCCGCCTGGGACCGGGCCGAGGCGATGACGGTGTCCCCCGACGCCTTCTTCGACCATGTCTATGCCGAGCCGACGCCCCGGATGGTGACCCAGCGGGCCGAGCTCCGGGCCCGGCTCGGGCTCGACGCCGATCCCGGCTCCGGCACGGGAGCCTGAGCGGGTGGCCGTCATGACGCTCGTGGAGGCGATCAACCACACGCTCCACCAGGAGATGGACCGGGACGGGCGGGTGCTGGTCTTCGGCCAGGACGTCGCCCGCAACGGAGGGGTCTTCCGGGCCACCGACGGGCTGCTCGACCGGTTCGGCGGGCGCCGGGTGGTGGATACACCGTTGGCCGAAGGGGTCATCATCGGGACGGCGGTGGGGCTGGCCGCCGAGGGGTTCGTGCCGGTGCCGGAGATCCAGTTCCTCGGGTTCTCCTGGCAGGCGTTCCATCAGCTGGCCGGCCAGCTGGCCCGGCTGCGGTACCGGTCGGACGGGCGGTTCGACTGCCCGGTCACCGTGCGGGCGCCGTTCGGTGGCGGGGTGCGCACACCGGAGCTCCACTCCGAGGCGCTGGAGGCCCAACTGGTGCAGTGCCCGGGCCTCAAGGTGGTCCTGCCGGCGTCGGCGGCCGACGCCAAGGGCCTGCTGGCGTCGGCCATCCGGGATCCCGACCCGGTCATGTTCCTGGAGCCGCTCAAGGGCTACCGGCTGGTGAAGGACGACGTTCCCGAGGGGGAGCACGTCGTCCCGCTGGGGAAGGCCAACGTGGTGCGGACGGGCGACGACATCACCCTGATCGCCTGGAGCGCCCAGGTGGAGGTGGCCCGCAAGGCGGCGGCCGTCCTGGCCGACGAGCATGGCATCTCGGCCGGCGTCCTCGACCTGCGGACGCTGGTGCCGCTCGACATCGCGGCCATCGTGGAGGCGGTGGAACACACGGGTCGGGCGGTCGTCGTCTCCGAGGCGCCCCAGTCGGCCGGGTTCGCCGCCGAGGTCGTGGCCACCATCTGTGAGGAGGCCTTCTACTCGCTGGAAGCGCCGGTGGCCCGGGTCTGTGGCTACGACGTTCCCTACCCCGTCGGGATGCTGGAAGAGCACTACGTCCCCGACGCCGCCCGCGTGGTCGGTGCCGCCCTCCGCGTCTGCGGCGAGGGCGCCTAGTGGCGAGGGTCGAGTTCCTCCTGCCCGACGTCGGCGAGGGCCTCGAGGAGGGCGAGGTCGTCTCCTGGCTGGTCGCCCCCGGCGACACCGTCGTCCGGGACCAGCCCATGGTCGAGGTCCAGACCGACAAGGCCCTGGTCGAGCTCCCGTCCCCGGTCGCCGGCCGGGTCCTCTCCCTGGCCTTCGCCCCCGGCGACATCGTGAAGGTCGGTCAGGTCCTGATCGTCCTCGAATACGGCGAGGGCGCCGATACGGCTTCACCCGGCCCGGCTCCCACCGCTGCGGCAGCCGCCGTCGGCGCCGCCCCTCCATCCCCGGCGACCGCCCCGGCTCCGGCCCCGGCGGCACGGGCCATCGGCCGTTCGAAAGCGGCCCCGGCCGTCCGCAAGCTGGCCGTCGAGCGGGGCGTGGACCTGACCACGGTGGCCGGCAGCGGCCCCGG
>JAUZEX010000278.1 GCA_030838815.1 Actinomycetota bacterium | reverse complement strand
CTTCTGGACAAAGGCCTGGATTCCCTCGAGGTGGTCCCTGGTGTTGACCAGCACCGTCTGGGCCATCAGCTCGAGGACGTGACCCGAGGCCACATCGGTGTCGACGCAGGCGTTGAGTACCGCTTTGCAGGCCGCAAGCGCGAGCGGCGCCTTGGCCGCCAGGCGCCGGGCCAGCGCCATCGCCTCGTCCATCAGCCGGTCGTGGGGCACGACCCTGGTCACCAATCCGAGGGCGTGCGCCTCCTCGGCGGTCATGATGTCGCCGCCGAGATAGAGTTCCTTGGCCCGCATGATCCCGAGCTGCTTCACGATCCGCGAACAGCCGCCGCTGGCCGGGATCAGCCCGATCTTCGCCTCGGGGAAACCGAGCTTCGCCTTCTCCGAGGCGATGCGGAAGTCGGAAGCCAGGGCCATCTCCAGACCCTCGCCGACGGCCACCCCGTTGATGGCGGCGATCACCGGCTTGAGCAACCCCTCGATGTTGGCCACCGGATCGGTACCTTTGCTGATCCGGAAGAAGAGCGGCAGCTCGTCTTCCTCTCGCAGGGCGCCCTCGGCGAACTTCTTCACGTCGGCGCCGGCGGAGAACGCCCGGCCGGCGCCGGTGAAGATCAGCACCCGGTAGCGGTCGTTCTGCCGCACCTCGTCGATGGCGGCATTGATCTCGCGCAGCCCGTCCAGCGAGATCGGGTTCAGGTCGTCAGGCCGGTTGAACGTGACGGTGACGATCCCGTCGTCGGTCTCGTCCCACAGCAGATCCTTGAAGATCACAAACTTCCTTTCGTCAGCCGAGCGCTTGCACCGCTTCGATCTCGGGCCCCTGCCACCCACTCATGCGGGCCGATCGCACCAGCCGCTCGAGCGGGACACCGGGCACGAGGAGCTCTTCGGCCGGGAGCGAGAGGCGCACCAGGTCGAGCAGCCGGGGATGGGAGACCTTCCCTTCACCGAGGCGGAGGACGGGCACCGCCGCCTGCCGGGACGGCGGCGCGAGCCGGGCGGTCGCCGTGCGACCGCCGAGCCCGTCGTCGCCCGCCGGCACCTCGGCGCCGGCCAGGATCTCCTCGACGCAGCCGGCGAAGGTGCCGTCCCGGGACAGGCCCAGCGCCCGCCCCTCGCTCACGGCGTCGAGCACGGTCAGCTGCTCGGCGGCCACGAACGGGTTCGCCGTCTGCAGCCAGGCGCCCACATGCAGATCGACGGTGGCGGCCACCGCGGCATGGAGCGTGATGCTCTCCGGACCGACGTCCTCGCTCTCGAAGAACAGAGCCCACGCTCCGGCGGCTTCGGCCCCCCGGGCCAGCTGCTCGGCGGCGATCGGCCCGGTCCGGTAGCCCGCCACCTCCAGGATCACCCGCACAGCCAGCTCCTCACCGCGGGCACCTCGGCCAGGAGCTGCAGCTGATCGCTCCGGGCCGACCCGCCGAAGGACACCCGCAGGGCCAGGTAGTCCACGCCGTCCGCCTCGTCCTCCGCCAACCGTTCCGAGATCTCGTCGGCCGTTCCGGTGGCCACCCGCCCCAGCACCGCCGACAGCGCGTCGTCGGCACCGCCCTGCTCGCTGAGCAGCTTGCCGTCCCGGGCCCACCACCCGCTGATCTCCTCCCGGTACATCCGCGCCGCCATCGCCGCACTGTCGGCATCCGGGCAGCAGTCCCGCAGGACACCGACGCAGGGATCGGGACCCACGTAGGCGTCGCGGTACTCGCCGGCGAGGACCCGGACCCGCTCCCGGTCGGTGAACGGGGCCAGCAGGATGCGGTGGCCGGCCGCCGCCGCCCGCCGCACCGCAGCCCGCGCTGTCGCCGCCACCCACAACGGCGTACGGGGTCGCAGGCGATCCCACTCCTCCAGGAAGTCGGGTACCGCCCGGGCGAGGGCCTGGCGCTCCCGGCCGCCGGGGGTGGTCGTCTCCAGCACCCGGTAACCCCGGCCGATGCCGAGCTCGAACCGGCCGGCCGAGTCGACCGACAATTGGTGGGCGGAGGCGGCGAGCTCGGCCGGGGGCCGGACCGAGGCGTTCACGATGCCGGTCGCCACACCGATGGTGGACGTCCGGGCCAGCAGCGCGGCGGAGGCGACGACCGCCGCCGGGCAGTACCCGGTGTACCAGGCGTGATGCTCGCTCACCCAGACGTGCTCGAACCCGAGGGCCTCGGCGGTGAGGGCGAACTCCGTCGCCGCCCGGTAGGCCTCCGGCCAGCCGGTGGGGCCGCCGGGCATCCCGGCCTCGTAGGTCAGCAAACCGACACCGACGCGCATGTCGTCAGCCCCTCCCTGAGAGACGGCTCAGAATGTCGCCGGCCACGAGCCGCCCGGTCTCGGCGCAGGCCGCCAGCCCCGACCATCCGTCGGGCTTCACGCCGTCGCCGACGTTGTAGAGCAGTTCCACCGGGGTCCGTTGCGGGACGTCGTCGCCGGGGACGGCGTGGTAGCAGGGCCACCCGCCCGAGTAGCAGTTCACGCGCAGGACGTGCTTCGCCCGGTCGAAGCCCGGCAGGTGATCCTCGAGGTCGGCGAGGTTGGCCTCGACCTCGGCCGTCCAGTTCGACTCGTCTCGGACCATCCCGTAGGACTCGGTCAGGTGGCCGCCGTCGGAGGACTCCGGCGCCGCCAGGGTCGGGGTGGCCAGGTAGGAGATCCGGCGGGTGCCCGACAGGCTCGGGATCGTCACCCCGGCAAAGTCGTGGAGGGGCCGGCGATCCGTGCTGACCACGGTCACGATCGACATCGGCCGCATGCTGTCGACCAGCCCGAGGTAGCCGGGGTCGAAGGCCTCGCGCCCGGCGAGGGCCACGGTCATCTTCGGACCGGCATTGCTGACCACGGAATCGGCGGTCACGGTCTGCTCCTGGCCCCGCCGCAGGTAACGGACTCCGGCGACCCGGTGGTGGCGGACGACGATCTCCTTGACCTCCGCCCGGGTGACGATCTCGCCGCCGCGGTGACGGATGCCGTCGGCCAGCGCCTGCATCAGCGCCCGGTTGCCGTGCCGGGCGAACCCGAACGACCTGTAGCCGCCCTGCACCTTGATGAACTGGATGAACTGCCGGGCCGGAACCCGCTCCCCGGGGCCGTGCGTCGCTTCGCAGATGCCGGCGAAGATGCCGATCAGGTCCTTGTTGTCGGTGTACGTTCCGAGCCACTCCACCAGTGACATCCCGGGGGAGGGCTCCTCCCAGGCGAGGGCCCGCTTCAGGGCATTGAACACCCGGCTGCCCTCGTCGTCGTCCCGGGCGGCGGCCATGACGAGCCTGCGGAGGCTGCCCTTGGCGCCGGCGTCGACGTAGCCGTCGGCCACCTTGTAGCGCAGCACCGGGTCCGGAGGCGTCACGACGTCGAACGGTGCGCCCACGAGGTCGAAGCATTCCTGGAAGCCACCCCCGACCTCGATGCCGACCCCGCCGGTGGAGACGTGGAACCCGTCGACGGTGACATCGGTGAAGCGCCCGCCGATCTCCTTCAGCCGTTCCAGGACGAGGACGCGACAACCGGCCGCCACCAGGCGGGCGGCGACGGCCAGGCCGCCGACTCCCCCACCGATGACGGCCGCGTCGTAGTGCGCCGCGTCCGACGTCGTGGTCACCCCCCCACGAGGGCGTTGACCTCTTCGCCGACCTCCACCTCGCGGAAGTGCGGCATCACCTCCCGGGCGAACCGCTCCATGGAGTCAAGCACCAGCTTCTGGTCGGTCCCGCCGGAGTTCATCCAGCACATCAGGTAGTTCAGCCCCAGTTCGGTCTCCAGCGACTCGATCCGCCGGACGAGCTTCTCCGGCGTGTCGAACAGCAGACCGCCGCTGTTGAACATCTGGTCGTATTCCATCTTCTGCAGGTTGTCCTGGGCCTTCTTGTAGAAGGCGTACGACGAGTCGTCGGACTCGGCGCTCGACATCCGCTTGGCGTTCAGGCGCTGGTACCACATCACGCCTTCGGCCGGGTCGTGGTAGGCGGCCTGCTCATCGGTGGCGGCGTAGACGTGGCGCTGCAGCGGGAGGACGACCTGCGACGGGTCGTGGCCCTCCTCGAGGTAGATGCGGCGGTAGAGGTCGTACCCCTCCTTGATCTTCGGCAGGGGTGTGATCTGCGGGGCCGACAGGAACGGCTTCCCCGCCCGGGCCGCCAATTCGAAGCTCTCGGGGCTGACCGCCGCCATCCAGATCGGCGGAGGCGACTGCACCGGCTTCGGGTGGAGCGTCACGCCGTCGAGCTGGAAGTGCTGACCGGCGAAGGAGAAGTCGTCCTGGGTCCACAGCCCTTCGATGACGGCCAGCGCCTCCGTGAAACGGCTGCGGCTCTCGCTCATCGGAACGCCGAAGCCGGCGAACTCGGCCGGCTGGTACCCCCGGCCGACCCCGAAGTCGAGCCGGCCGTCGGACAGCAGGTCGAGCGTGGCGTAGTCCTCGGCCAATCGGCGCGGATCGTGGAAGGGCAGGATCGCCACGCCGGTGCCGATACGCAACCGCTTCGTCCGCCCGGCGATGGCGGTGCCGAGGACGGCCGGCGACGCCAGGGTGCCGTACTCGGTGAAGTGGTGCTCGGCCAGCCAGATGGCTTCGAAGCCCAGTTCGTCAGCGGCCTCGGCCTGCTCGATGGCCTTCGAATAGACATCGGCGACCTTGTGGCCGGCCGGCTGCTCGAGCAGAGCGAAGATGGCGAACTTCATCGGCGTCGGCCTCCCGGAGTCGATTAACTTTCTAGATGGTAAACCAATAACTGACACAGTGCAACGGTGTGCGCCCGGTCAGGGTGGCCGTCAGGCCGGTGTGCGCTGTTTGTCGAACGCCGCCGTCGGGCACCACGGAAGGCAGAGCAGGCAGTGCGTGCAGTCCTCCCAGGTCACGACGATCTTCGGTTGCCCACCGGCGAACCGCAGCCCGTTCAGGGCGTTGGTGGGGCAGGAGCCGACGCATTGACCGCAACCGACGCAACGGTGCTCGTCGAAGAGGAGGGTCCACGGTGGGTGCGGGGCCGCCACCACTGGGGTCAGCACCGCCGGAAGAGCGAGGCCGTGGCCACCCCGCCGCCACCGCAGATCGTGACGATGCCGTACTCCCCCGGCGACAGGCCGGCCGCCAGGGAACCGATCAGCCGGCCCCCGGTGGCGCCGAGCGGGTGCCCGTAGGCGATGGCGCCGCCCAGCGGGTTGACCTTCTCGTCGGGCACGCCCAGCTCCCGCTGCCAGGCCAGCACGACGGAGGCGAAGGCCTCGTTCACCTCGAAGGCGGCGATGTCGTCGACCGACAGGCCGGTCTTCTGCAACAGCTTGCGGGTGGCGGGGATGACGGCCGTGAGCATGAGGACGGGGTCGGCGCCGGCGCTAGCCGAGGCCTCCAGGGTCAGCACCGGCTCGAGCCCCCGCTGCTCGGCGAACTCGGCGCTGGTCATGAGCAGGGCCGAGGCGCCGTCGGAGATCTGGCTGGAGTTGCCGGCGGTGTGGACCCCGTCGAACACCGGTTTGAGGTTGCCCAGCTTCTCCAGCGACGTGTCGCGCAGGCCTT
>JAUZEX010000234.1 GCA_030838815.1 Actinomycetota bacterium | reverse complement strand
TGCCTCCACGGCGGCGGGCAGACGGCCTACATGTTCGAGCAGCTGGGGGCGGCGCTGGCCGGCCGGTTCCACGTGCTGGCCTGGGACTTCGCCGACCACGGCGACTCCGACCCGTTCTTCGACGGCTCGGGCGCCGCCGCGTCCCTCGACCGCCACGCCCTGGCCGCCGACGCCGGGCCGCTCTGCGCCGAGTTCGGCATCAGCCGGGCCGTCTTCGTCGGCGCCTCCATGGGGGGCCTGGTGGCCGTCACCGTGTCGGCGACGCGGCCCGACCTCGTCGGCGGTGTCGTCCTCCTCGACGTCGGGCATCGCCTCGAGCCGGCCGGCGTGCAGCGCATCGCCGCCTTCCTCGCCCAGCACGAGTCGTTCGCCGACCTCGACGAGGCGGCCGCCGCCATCGCCGTCTACCTCCCCGGCCGGGCCGTGACCCGGGGCCGGTTGACCCGGAACCTCCGCCAGCGGCCCGATGGTCGCTGGGTGTGGAAGCACGGCCTCGGCCGGACCCTGCGGGCCCGGGGGGAGGTCGACGTCAACGAGCGGGCGGCGGCGGTGATGGCCGGCCTCGACGACGACCTGGGCACGCTGCACCGCCCGGCGCTCGTGCTGCGGGGGGCGGGCAGCGACGTCCTCTCCGAGGAGGGGGCCGAGGCCCTCCTGTCCCTGTTGCCCGACGCCCGCTACGCCCGCATCAGCGGCGCCGGCCATCTCGCCGCCGGCGACAACCCCGAGTCGTTCGTCAACCTCGTGGGCCGCTTCCTCGACGAGATCGGCTGGGCCGACGTCGGGCTGAACCCCGCCTGAAAGCGGACCCCCACCCGAACCGGGACTATCCGCGCCTGCGAATAAGGCGCGCCTTAGTGTTGCCACTGTGGTCAATGCACATTCCCGGAGTCGGTGGCGCTGGCTTCCCGCCCTGCTGGTGCCACCGCTGCTGACGTTCGGGCTGCCGGAGGCGACCCAGGCTCAGACCACCGGCGGCCCCGATGCGACGATCGTGGCCGCCGGTGACATCGCCATGTGCGGCGACACCGGCGACGAGGGGACGGCGGGGCTGATCGACTCCATCCCCGGCACCGTCCTGCCCCTCGGCGACCTGGCCTACAACGCGGGGTCGAAGACCGACTTCGACAACTGCTACGGGCCGACGTGGGGCCGGTTCACGGACCGCACCAGGCCCACGACCGGGAACCACGAGTACGTCCAGAAGGGGGCGGGGCCCTACTTCGACTACTTCGGCGCCGAGGGCGGCGACCGGGCCAAGGGCTACTACTCCTTCGACATCGGGTCCTGGCACCTGATCGCCCTCAACAGCACCTGCGCCGCGGTCGGGGGGTGTGGGCGGGGAACCCCGATGGAGCAGTGGCTGAAGGCCGACCTGGCCGCCACCCGGGCCCCGTGCATCATCGCCTACTGGCACCACCCCCGGTTCTTCACGCCCTCCCGGGCCCCCGGCATCGCCAAGATCGACACCCAGGACCGGAAGATGTCGACGATGTGGGCCGACCTGCAGGCGGCCGGGGCCGACATCGTCCTGTCCGGCCACCGCCACGTCTACGAGCGCTTCGCCAAGCAGGACTCCACGGGCAAGGCCGACCCGGGCGGCATGCGCCAGTTCGTCGTGGGGACGGGCGGGGGCACCCACGAGCACTTCGAGGGCGCGGTCGCCCCCAACAGTGAGATCCGCAAGCAGGACACCTTCGGTGTCCTCCAGCTGACCCTCCACCCGGACAGCTACGACTGGCGCTTCCTGCCGATCGCGGGCGACGCCTTCACCGATTCCGGCTCGGACACCTGCGGCTCCGGCCCGGCGGCCCCCGCCTCGCCGCCGCCGTCCTCGCCGCCGCCCGCCGCCTGAGCCGGTCGCCCGGGCCGGGGGAGCGGGCCAGCCCTATCCTCGGCGGTCATGACCCCGGCTCCGGCCTTCGGCGACGCGGTGGCCGGCTGCCTGCTCGGCGGCGCCGTCGGTGACGCCCTCGGGGCGGTGGTGGAGTTCGACTCCCTGGACGACATCCGCCGCCGGTACGGCCCGGCCGGCCTGGTCGACTTCCCGACCGGCGGCGGCCGGATCACCGACGACACGCAGATGACGCTGTTCACCGCCGAGGGTCTCATGCGGGCCCGCCGCCGCTTCGACGCCCGCCGGATCGACCACGCCACCGACCAGCTGTGGTCGGCCTACCGGCGCTGGCTCGCCACCCAGGGCGAGGGCAAGGACGGCGATGACGGTGGTGGGGGCGATGGTGGTGGGGGCCTCGTCGAAGAGCCCGTCCTCCGCCACCGGCGCGCCCCCGGCCACACCTGTCTGTCGGCGCTGGTCGGCAACGAGCCCGGCTTCGTCGACCTGCCGGTCAACAACTCCAAGGGCTGCGGCGGGGTGATGCGGGTGGCGCCGGTCGGGCTCGTCGCCCGGCGCCCGTCCGGCCTGGGGATCGCCTCGGCGGCGCTGACCCACGGCCACCCCAGCGGCTACCTGGCCGCCGGGGCGACGGCTGACATCATCGGGCGGCTCCGCGCCGGCCAGGGGTTGCGGCCGGCGGCCGAGGCGGCCATGGAGGCGCTGGGGGCCTGGGACGGCCACGAGGAGACCACCGCCGCCCTCCGGGGAGCGCTGTCCCTGGCGGAAAGCGACCCGGTCCCGACGCCGGAGGCCGTCGCCCGCCTGGGGGAGGGCTGGGTAGCCGAGGAGGCACTGGCCATCGCCGTGTACTGCGCCCTGACCGGCGACACCTTCGAGGCCGCTGTGCGGGCGGCGGTCAATCACTCCGGCGATTCCGACTCCACCGGCGCCGTCACCGGGAACCTCCTCGGGGCGGCCGGGGGCCGCTCCGTCGTGCCCGGGGACTGGATCGCGGCGTTGGCCGAACGGGCGGTCGTGGAACGGGTGGCGGAGGAGCTCAGGGCCTGTTTCGACCCTTCGTCCGGAAGCTCACGCTGACTTTCGAGAGCCCATCGAATGTATTCACAGTGGTGAAACATTCGAGGCACACCTCCGAAATACAGGATCCGTAAACATTTCCTTCATGAACACGCGATTGCAACGCCTACGGCTGAAAGAGACGCGTCGCCTGTGGGCGGTGCTCCTCGCAGGGAAGATGCTCGGCATCCTGGCGGTGCTGGGCCTGATGAAGGGTTTCAGTTGGTACTTCGTGTCTCACGCCGGGGCGGGGACCCTCGGGGATGTCACGCATCAGGCGAATGACATCATCAACCCGCTCAACACGGTGTGGGTCCTCGTCACGGCATTCCTGGTCTTCTTCATGCAGGCCGGGTTCATGGCACTGGAAGCGGGCTTCGCCCGGTCGAGGGAGACGGTCAACGTCCTCCTCGAGTGCATCTTCGACACGTGCCTGTGCGGGTTGCTGTACTGGGCCTTCGGGTTCGCCTTCCACTTCGGGGTCGGCAATGGCCTCATCGGGCACCAGTACTTCTTCCTGAGCGGCGCGCCGGCCACCTACGGGACGACGGGCGTGGCCTTCATGGCTTTCTGGCTGTTCCAGTTCGCCTTCGCCGACACCTGCTCCACGATCACCTCCGGGGCCATGGTCGGCCGCACCGGGTTCAAGGGCGACATCTACTACTCGATCGCCGTGTCGGGCTTCATCTACCCCATCTTCGGACACTGGGTGTGGGGGCCGGGCGGCTGGCTGGGCAACATGACCCCGCATTTCCTCAACACCTTCACCAACGGCGCCGTCTTCCGGGACTTCGCCGGCTCCACGGTCGTGCACACCGTCGGCGGGTTCATCGCCCTGTTCGGCGCCATCGCGCTGGGACCCCGGCTCGGGCGGCGGTTCAAGCGGGACGGCGGCGGGCCAATGCCGCCCCACGACCTCGTCATCGGGTCCGTCGGCGCCATCATCCTGTGGTTCGGGTGGTACGGGTTCAACCCCGGCTCCACGCTGTCGGCCATGGACCTCGAGGGCATCGGCCGGGTGGCCACCAACACGACACTGGCGGCCTGCGCCGGCGGGATGATGGCCATCCTCTGGGTCTATCCACGGTCCAAGAAGTGGGACCTCGGCATGGCCTGCAACGGCCTGCTGGGGGGGCTGGTGGCCATCACCTGTCCCTGCTACTGGGTCAACTCCACCGGCGCCATCCTCATCGGCGCCGTGGCCGGAATCGTCGTGCCGCTGGGCGTGGACCTGCTGGAGCACCTCCGGATCGACGACCCGATCG
>JAUZEX010000252.1 GCA_030838815.1 Actinomycetota bacterium | reverse complement strand
TGGGCAAACCGCTCGGGCGTCGACCCCGGTTTCTCGTGGCATGGCCCGGCCTGGCGGGTGTCGTGAGGGACTGAGGGAGCCCCCCGCTACGGGAAAGCGGCGAGTGCCCAATACCCAGAACGGTTTGGTGCCGGCGTGGGCGGACCGAGAGCTAGGAGTCCAGTACCGCCGTTTCTGCATCGATGAGGCGGGCCATCGCCTCTGCGGCCAGGGTGATGGGCCTGGTGTCCTGCGTCACCCGGGCGAGGAGCAACGCTCCTTCGAGGTTGGCGACCACCAGCGTGGCGAGCTCCCGGGCGCGGGCCGTTGTCACGCCGGACTGACGCAGGCGGGAGGCAAGGAGGGCCTGCCATTGTCGGAACGACGCTTCGCAGACGGCAGTGAGGGCGGTTGACTCCGGCGTCGTCTCCAGCGCCACGGTGGCAATCGGGCAACCGCCCCGGTACCGGCTCTGCTTGAGGTTCTTGCCGCTGGCGGCGAACCACCTTCGGACGGCCTCGGCCACCGAACCGGTGCGCTCCAAGCTTTCTTCGAGGGCGGCCACGACGAGGTCAGAACCGAGCTGGACCGCCGCCGCTGTGAGCTGCTCTTTTCCACCGGGGAAGTAGTGGTGGGCGGAGCCCCAGGGTGTCCGGGCTTCCTCGACGACGCCACGCCAACTCGTGGCGGCGTAGCCGTTTCGCTGGAGGAGGCGCATGGTCGCCTCGATCATCCGCTGTCGCGTGCCGGCGGCGACGGGCGGAGGGCCGGACTCGGCACGCTCTTTTGGCACACCGAGAGCTTACTTGATTATGACGGCCGTCATAATCGTCTTGACCGAACCGGCCGCCCCGCCGTACGGTGCACCGGTTAGGACGCACGTCCTATCCAGGATCGAGGCGATGCTTGCTGCAAAAGCCAGATCGCGCCCCCTGGCGCGGCCGGTGAGTTCCAGGCGTGGGACAAGGAGAACGCCCAGTGCAGATCTCGAGCCAGTTTGCAACCTCCCTGGACTCGCCACAGCACATCGCCATCGCCGAGCGGTTGGGTTACGACCGCGCCTGGCTGTTCGACACCCCGCAGCAGAGCGCCGACGTGTGGATGATCCTGGCCCTGGCCGCCACCCGCACCGAGCGCATCGGCCTGGGGCCCGGGGTGCTCGTCCCCACACTGCGCCATCCCATGGTCAACGCGTCGGGCACCGCGGCGCTCTGCGCCCTGGCCCCTGGACGGGTGGCGGTCGCTTTCGGTACCGGCTTCGCCGGGGCCCGGGCGATGGGCGCCAAGGCGGCAACGTGGGCCTACCTGCGCCAGTACGTCCGCGCCTTCCGGGGCCTGCTCCGAGGCGAGACCGTCGACTGGAACGGTGGCCGCATGCGGATGCTGCATCCCGTCGGACACGCCCCGCCCCGCCCGATCGATGCCCCGGTCCTCATCTCCGCCTTGGGACCCAAGGGCCTCGCCGTGGCCGAGGAACTGGCCGACGGGCTTTTCACGGTCAATGGAGAAACGGAGTACGCCAAACATTTTTCATGGGCTGCCCTGGGAGTGCACGGCACAGTCCTGGCCGAGGGCGAAGCACTGGACTCGGCCCGAGTTCGTGCCGCCGCCGGCCCGGGAAACGCCTTGGCGTACCACGCCACCTACGAGTTCGGCGGCGATGTCACGGGGCTTCCCGCTGGGCGGGTATGGCTGGACACCATCAATCAGACACCCAAGCCGGAACGGCACCTGGCAGTCCACGACCAGCATCTCGTCGCCCTCAACCAGGCCGACGAAGCCGCCTGGGCCGCCGGCAGCTGGGCCGCGATCCCGGCCACCACCCTCACCGGATCGGCGACCGAACTCACCGAACGCCTCGCTGCCTTCGCCGAACAGGGGATCACCGAAATCATGTACCAGCCGACGGGGCCCGACATCGCCGGCGAACTGGAGGGGTTCATCACCGCAGCCCGCGCCGTGCCCGTCGCATAACCCGACGCCCGAGCGGTGCCGGACGAGCCCGCCGGCTGATCATCACCGCCAATACGAGCCCAGCCCCGGCGACCGTGGCCGCGAGCAGGTCGCCCACCGTGTCTGGGTGCGGGCTTTGTTGACCGAACTCGCGGAGCAGGCCGGCGCCCGTTCACCCAAGACACTCGCGCATCATCAGTTGCACCTGCTCGATGCCGCCCTCACAGGGACCAGCTAACCGCAACGTGGCACCTCCGTGGGCCGGGCGCGCCTCGCCGCTCTCATAGCGATTTCGCTAGCCTCACCGGGTGAAGACGGTTCGGCCACATCTCCGGGGACGCTCGACCCTCCGCTGGCCGGCGCGGCGCGCCAAGGAGCGCCTGATGGTAAAGGGGGGCCTGACCCGCCGGACGGTCATCGCCAGCAGCCTGCTCGTGATCATTGTCGGTGGCGCCTTTGCGGCCCTGATCCTCTCGATCGCCGATCTGCGCGACTCGGGGCAAATGACGCGCCATTCCCGTCGGGAGCTCACGGTCGTGACCAGCCTGCGGAAGCTCCTCACCGACATCGAGACCGGTCAGCGGGCTTTCGTCATCACGAGGGAGGAGCGTCTGCTTGAGCCCTGGGAGGCTGCTCGGACTCACTTTCCTGACGAGGCTTCCAGACTGACGCGCCTTGCCAACGATCCCGAGCAGGCGAGCCGGGCTCGGCGGATCGCCCAAGCGGGGACGGCGTACATCGCGGAGTACTCGGTTCCGCTCGTCAACGCGGTGCGCCGAAACGATGACTCCAGTCGGACCCTGGCCGCGACCGACGATGGGGTGCGACGCTTCGACGCCCTCCGGGACGAACTCGACCTCTACGAGACGACCGAACGCGCCACCATCACGAACCGCCTGGACGACGCCGACGCCGACAGCGCTCTGGCGATCATGGCGGCGACGAGCGGCTTCGTCGGATCGATCCTCCTGATCGTTCTCTTCGCCGGTTACCTGAGGCGGACCATCGTCCGGCCTCTTCACCGTGCGGCCATCATGGCCGGCGAGCTGGCCGGCGGCGACCTCACCGTCCGCATGCCCGAAACCGGCGCGGGCGAGATCGGCGTGCTCGCCCGCGCCTTCAACACGATGGCGAGCTCTTTGGAGGTCAGCCGCGCCGAGCTTGCCGCCTCCCGTTCCCGGGTCGTCGTCGCCGCCGACGAGACCCGCCGCCGCATCGAGCGCGATCTCCATGACGGCACGCAACAACGTCTTGTCTCGCTCGCACTCGAACTGCGGGCGGCCGAGGCCACAGTGCCGCCCGAGTTGGAAGAGCTCAAAGCGAAGTTGTCCGATGCGACGAGAAGCCTGGCAGGCGCCGTGGAGGACCTGCAGGAGTTCTCCCGGGGCATCCACCCGGCGATCCTCTCGAAGGGTGGCCTCGCCCCGGCCCTCAAAGGACTTGCCCGCCGTTCTGCGGTCCCCGCCCAACTCTCCGTGCACGCCGAACGGCGACCGCCGGAACGGGTCGAGGCGGCCGCCTACTACGTCGTCTCGGAAGCGCTCACCAACGCTGCCAAGCACTCGCAGGCGTCCCTGGTGCAAGTCGACCTCGAGACGAAGGACGGGATCGTTCAACTCTCGATCCGCGACGACGGGGTGGGAGGAGCAGATCCTGGCCAAGGGTCAGGGCTCATCGGTCTAAGAGACCGCATCGAGGCCCTCGGCGGCAAGATCGAGATCACCAGTCCCGCCGGCAAGGGAACGTCACTGCTCGTCACGATTCCCATCGAAGAGGTGCCCTGAGGGTCAGACCACCGTCATAGACCCGGGCGAAGCCCACAGGTCCGAGGACGTCAGCAGTCGATTGCGACCCGGATTGCCGCGCAGGCCTCCTCCATGCGGGTGAACTCGAGCACGCAGACGCGTTGCATGAGATTCGCCTTGGGGACGACGCGGAGATTGTCGAAACTGGCGGCGCACTCGGTTGGCATGCCGTCATCCGGTCCCAGCGGGAGTTCCGTCGGAATGCCGCGAACCGTGCGGGTGACCGGCGCCGCGATGACGGAGTGCAGAACAGGGATCGCCGCGCTGCGTGTCATCACCAGGAAGGGGCGCCGGCCGACGCCGGCGATCTCGGCCCACCACACTTCCCCCCGGTCGGGATCGCTCACCAGGGCTCCTCGGCGATCGCCTCGCGGAGCGACGCAACGGCGGCGACCTCGTCCGCCTGCGTGGGAGGGATACGCCGGTATCCGTCGAGAAGCGCACGATCGATGACCCGCCGACGGTCCGCGGCGGTGATCGCCTCGATCCCAGCCCGGACCGCCGAAGCCCGACTCTCGAAAACGCCCCGGGCCACCAACTCGTCGAGCTGCGCCAACAACTCACCGGGGAGACGCACAGCGATCTGCTCGGTGGTCATACCATCTAGCATACCATTCGGGTATGGGTTTCGGTAGTGAGGCGCACGGTTTAGCGCGGCGCCCGCTCCTCTACACTTCGGCCTGCTGCACCGGCGCCCGTAGCTCAGTCGGAGAGAGCGGCAGACGTTCCCGTCTGCGGGTCGGGGGTTCGGATCCCTCCGGGCGTGCCAATGCCAGGGGATGTCAACACCGTCGTCGCCGAGGTCGCCCGCGGGATCGACGCCCGGCTGCCCGAGCTGACGGCGCAGATGACCGAGTGGTTCACCGAGGTCATCCCCGAGTTCCGCCACGACGAGGCCGTCCGGCAGCTGATGATCGCCAGCACGTCGTCGAACCTGGTGGCCATCGTCGACATGCTCGCCCACGCCATCCCGCTGGAAAGCATCTCCGTCCCTTCTGCCGCCGCCGAATACGCCCGGCGCTTCGCCCAGCACGACCTGTCGCTCGAAGCGCTGCTGCGTGCCTATCGCCTCGGTGAGCACCGGTTCGGGCAGTGGGCGCTCGACGTCCTCGGAGGCCTCCACCACGTCGGGACCGCCGAGGCGCTGGCCGCCATGTCGGAGCTCACGGAGCGGGTCAGCTGCTACGTCGACCAGGTCATCGAAGGCCTGATCGACATCTACGGCACGGAACGCCGCCGCTGGAACAGCCGTACCGGAGCGGCCCGCGCCGCCCAGGTCCGGGCCGTGCTGGAGAACGAGGGCTTGGCCGACTCCTCGGCCCAGGAACTCCTGGGGGTGCCCCTCGGGGTCTGGCACCAGGCGGCCATCGTCTGGGTG
Source organism: Actinomycetota bacterium (assembly GCA_030838815.1). Classification (GTDB taxonomy): domain Bacteria; phylum Actinomycetota; class Acidimicrobiia; order IMCC26256; family BP-133; genus BP-133. Next base: position 4,206 of record JAUZEX010000252.1, on the reverse strand, counting down.
CCGGCCGGCACGCCCGATCCCGGAGCCGCGCTCCAGGCCGGCAACCGTCTGCTCAACGACATCTCCGGCCGGACGCCGCTCACGGTGCTGACCGACGACCAGACCATGTGGGCCTGGCTGAGCTCGCCCGCCCGGCCCACCCTCGACGGGGAGCGACTCCGATCGCAGCTGGCGGCCCAGCCGGCCCTCCGAGTGGCCCTCGGCGCCCCCGGGCACGGGCTGGCCGGTTTCCGGGCCAGCCTTCGGGAGGCGGCCCGGGCCCGGCGGGTGGCCGAGACCGCCACCGCGCCGGCCGACCAGCTGGTCGAGTTCGACACCGTGGCCGTGGCCGCGCTGATCACCGACCATCCCGATGACCTCCGGAACTGGACGGCGAGGGTCCTGGGCGGCTTGGCCGCCGGCGACGCCGGCACCGCCGAGTTGCGCAAAACCGTGCAGGTCTTCCTTCAGCACGGCGGGAGCTTCACCGAGGCGGCGGCCCGCCTGCACCTGCACAAGAACACGGTGCACTACCGGGTCAAGAAGGCCGAGCAGATCAGGGGTCGGCCCCTGGCCGACGACCGACTCGACGTCGAGGTCGCCCTCCTCGTGTGCGACACGCTCGGCGTTGGGCTCCCGTCACAAAAGGGCCGCGACGGTTCGTAACGCAGGCCCATGGTGTGGGCCGCCCCCCACCCGTAACGTTCAGGCCAGCACAGAACAGGGCAGCGCCGGCCCGCTGAGATGACAGCAGGCCCGCTCCCGACCAGCACCCAGGGGGACGAACGATGGGATTCAAGACAGGCGATTTCCCGCGGGTTGACACCGAGACCTTCCTGGAACAGCCGCTGCTGGAGCGCATGCGGACGCTGGCCCTGCACTGGGTGGAGTACGGCTTCGGCACCCCGAAGATGGTCTACCTCGTCTACCTGGTGAAGCTGACCGTTCTCTACGCCGGCCTCGGCGCCTTCCTGGCCACCTCGACGTCCCACCTCGGCGCCGTCTGGCACGTCAGCCACTGGTGGAACCAGCCGATCGTGTACCAGAAGGCCGTTCTCTGGACGATGCTCCTCGAGGCCATCGGCGTGGCCGGGTCGTGGGGCCCGCTGGCCGGGAAGTTCAAACCGATGACGGGCGGCATCCGGTACTGGGCCAAGCCGGGCACGATCCGCCTCCGCCCCTGGAAGGCGGTGCCGGGGACCGACGGCGACACCCGCACGACCGTCGACGCCGGCCTCTACCTGGCGCTGCTGGTCTCGCTCCTCGTGGCGGTCATCGCCCCCGGCCGGGACGGGCTGGTCGACCCCGCCCTGCTCATCGCCCCCATCGTCCTGGTGGTCCTGTGCGGCCTGCGGGACAAGACGATCTTCCTGGCCGCCCGATCCGAGCAGTATCTGCCGGCCATCATCTTCTTCGCCACGCTCGGTTTCGTCGACATGATCGTGGCCCTCAAGCTGCTGATGTGCGCGGTGTGGATCGGCGCCGGCGTGTCGAAGTTCGGGCGGCACTTCACCAACGTGGTCGCCCCGATGATGTCGAACAGCCCCTGCGTGCCGGTCAAGTGGTTCAAGCGGGCCCAGTACCGGGCCTTCCCCCACGACATCCGGCCCTCGAAGCTGGCCGGCGCCGCCGCCCACCTGGGCGGAACCCTGGTCGAGATCACCACCCCGCTGGTGCTGCTGTTCTCCACCAACCGGACCGTCACCGGGGTGGCCGTCGGCGTGATGGTCCTCTTCCACCTCTTCATCATCTCGACGTTCCCGCTGGCCGTGCCGCTGGAGTGGAACGCGCTGTTCTCCTTCGCCACCCTCTTCCTGTTCTGGGGTCACCCCGCCGGCGCCGGTTACGGCCTGGGCGACATGTCGTCGCCGTGGCTGACGGCCGGGATCGTGGCCGGGCTGGTGTTCTTCCCCATCCTCGGGAACCTGCGCCCCGACCTGGTCTCGTTCCTGCCCTCCATGCGCCAGTACGCCGGCAACTGGGCGTCGGCCCTGTGGGCCTTCGCCCCCGGCGCCGAAGCCAAGCTGAACGCCCTCGACCGTTCCAGCGCCAACCAGGTCGACCAGCTCCTGGCCCTGGGCTATTCGCCCGCCGTGGCCGAGATCACCATGCAGCAGACGATCGCCTGGCGCTCCATGCACAGCCAGGGCCGAGGCCTCTTCTCGCTCCTCATCCGCCACGTCCCCGAGATCGACCGGTGGACGGTGCGGGAAGCGGAGTTCGCCTGCAACTCGATTCTCGGGTTCAACTTCGGGGATGGCCACCTCCACAACGAAGACATGATCCAGGCCCTGCAGCGGCGCTGCGGCTTCGAACCGGGCGAGTTCATCGTGGCCTGGGTGGAGTCGCAGCCGATCCACCGGGACACACAGGAATACAAGGTCATCGACGCCGCCCTCGGCGTGATCGAGCGGGGCACCTGGAACGTGGCCGACGCCGTGGCCGAGCAGCCGTGGCTCCCCAACGGCCCCATCCGGACGACGGTCACGTGGACGCTGCCGGCGCAGCGCAGCGTGGATGGCGATGTTGATGTCAGGCCGCCGGCCGAGACCGGCGCACCGGTTGTGGCATCGGCATGAGCACCGCCGTGGTGGTGGGCTCAGGGCCGAACGGACTGGTGGCGGCCGCCCTCCTGGCCCGCGAAGGGCTGGACGTGACCGTCCTGGAGGCGGCCGCCGAGATCGGGGGCGGCACCCGGACCCAGGAGGGGATCCTGGCGGGGATGCTCCACGACCAGTGCTCGGCCGTCCACCCCATGGCGGTGGCTTCCCCGGCGCTCCTCGGCCTCGGCCTCGACCGCCACGGACTCGAGTGGCGCTGGCCGGAGATTGACTGCGTCCACCCCCTCGACGGCGGCCGGGCGGGCGTGTTGCGCCGCTCGGTGGAGGCGACGGCGGCCGGCCTCGGCGCCGACGGCCGAACCTGGAGCCGTCTGTTCGCAGGCCCGTCGGCCGGCTACGACCAACTGGCCGAAGACATCCTCGCCCCGCTCGTCCACGTCCCCGCCCACCCGCTCCGCCTGGCCCGCTTCGGGGCCCCGACGCTGCTGCCCGCCACCGTCCTGGCCCGGGCCTTCGCCACCGAGGAAGGTCGGGCCCTGTGGGGCGGAGTGGCCGCCCACGCCTTCCAGCCGCTGGAGCGCCCGCTCACCTCGGCCATCGGCCTCGGCATCCTCACCGCCGGCCACCGGCACGGCTGGCCGGTGGCGGCCGGCGGGTCACGGTCGATCACCGACGCCCTGGCCTGCGAGCTGAAGAAGCACGGCGGACGGATCGAAACCGGGGTCCGGGTCACGTCCGCCGCCCAGCTCCCCGACGCGGACGTCACCCTGTTCGACATCGCCCCGGCGGCGGTGGCCGGGATCCTGGGCGAGCGGCTGCCGGCCGCCACGGCCCGGGCCTACCGCCGGTTCCGGCACGGGCCGGGCGCGTTCAAGGTCGACTTCGCCGTCGAAGGTGGCGTGCCCTGGGCCAGCGAGGCGGCCCGCTCAGCCGGCACCGTCCACCTCGGCGGCACCTTCGCCGAGGTGGCCGCCGGCGAACGGGACATCCACTCCGGACGGATGCCCGACCGCCCGTTCGTGCTCGTCGGCCAGCAGTACCTGGCCGACCCGCAGCGCTCGGTCGGCGACATCCACCCGGTCTGGAGCTACGCCCACGTGCCACACGGCTTCACCGGCGACGCCACCGAGGCGATCATCGCCCAGTTCGAACGTTTCGCCCCGGGCTTCCGGGAGCGGGTCGTCGGCCTGGTCGTGCGGACCACGACCGAGATGGCCCGCTACAACCCCAACTTCGTCGGCGGCGACATCCTGACCGGGGCGAAGAGCGCCGGGCAGATGATCCTCGGTCCCCGACCGGGCCGGAACCCTTATGACACCGGGGTGCCCGGCACGTACCTCTGCTCGGCGGCCACTCCGCCAGGGCCGGGCGCCCACGGGATGTGCGGCGCCCAGGCGGCCGCCCGGGCGATCCGCCGGCTCAGGCGACGGAGGCTCAGGCCCTTCGGCTCCCGGGCGGCGAAGATGCGGCCACCGGTCTTCTCCGCGCTTGACGGCCTCGCCAGGCGACCCCTGTGATGACTGCGGCCCACGTCGGCGCGAGGGTGAGTAGGGTGATCGGCGGTCGCTGGTGGAGGGGATTCCCGTGCATGAGGGGGCGGACTTCCGTTTGGAGGACGTGATCCGGCAGATGCCCGCCGCCGTCATGATCGTCGATGCTGCGACCG
>JAUZEX010000211.1 GCA_030838815.1 Actinomycetota bacterium | reverse complement strand
CAGCTGGGCCAGCCGCCGTCCCAGCGGCGTGAGGCGCTTCTTCGGGTTGCGCTCCGCCGGGTCGAGGGCGCCGAGTTCTTCGAGGAGGGCCACGCCGTCCTTGATGCTGCGGGCATCGGGGGCGTCGACGAACGGGAAACGGGCCACGTCGCCGAGGCCGAGGGCGGCCATCTGGAGGATGACCGAGGCGAGGTTGGTGCGGACGATCTCCGGCTCGGTGAACTCGGGCCGGGACCGGAAGTCCGTCTCGGAGTAGAGGCGGATGCAGACGCCGGGGGCAACCCGGCCGCAGCGGCCCGCCCGCTGGTTGGCCGACGCCTGCGACACCGGCTCGATGGGGAGGCGCTGAACCTTGGTCCGATGGCTGTAGCGGGAGATGCGGGCTGTACCGGGGTCGACGACGGACAAGATGCCGGGCACGGTGAGCGACGTCTCGGCGACGTTGGTGGCCAGGACGATGCGACGGCCGGGATGGGACTGGAAGACGCGGTGCTGGTCGGCGGCGGAGAGCCGGGCGTAGAGGGGGAGGAGCTCGGTGTCGGGGAGGGCCAGGGCGGCGAGGGCCTCGGCGGTGTCGCGGATCTCCCGTTCCCCGGAGAGGAACACCAGGATGTCGCCCGGCCCCTCGGCCACCAGCTCGGAGACGGCATCACCGATGGCCTGGATCTGGTCCCGTTCCTCGCTTTCAACGTCGTCTTCGCCGGCTTCGGCGTCGACAAGCGGCCGATAGCGGACCTCGACGGGGTGGGTGCGGCCCGAGACCTCCACGATCGGCGCGCCACCGAAGTGGCGCGAGAAGCGCTCGGTGTCGATGGTGGCCGACGTGACGATGACCTTGAGGTCCGGACGGCGGGGGAGCAGCTGCTTGAGGTAGCCGAGGATGAAATCGATGTTGAGGCTCCGCTCGTGGGCCTCGTCCACGATGATCGTGTCGTAGGCGGTGAGCAGGCGGTCCCGCTGGATCTCGGCCAGCAGGATGCCGTCGGTCATCACCTTGACCAGCGTCCGGTCGCTCACCCGGTCGGTGAAGCGGACGGCGTAGCCGACGGCACCCCCGACCTCGCTCCCGAGCTCCTCGGCGACCCGCTCGGCCACCGCCCGGGCGGCCAGGCGGCGGGGCTGGGTGTGGCCGATCATGCCCCGCACGCCCCGGCCGACCTCGAGGCAGATCTTGGGCAGCTGGGTGCTCTTCCCCGACCCCGTCTCGCCCGCCACGATCACCACCTGGTGGCGGGCCAGGACGGTGGCGATCTCCTCCCGGCGCTCGCTGACCGGCAGGGCGGCCGGGTACCGGGGCGAGGGCACGCCGGCCCGCCGGTTCGCCACCCGCTGCTCGGCCGTCTCCACGGCGGTGGCGATCTCCTCCAGGAGCGCCCGTCGGGCGGCGTCGTCCTTCAGCCCCCGGGCGCGGTCGAGCCGGCGGCGGAGGCGGTCCTGGTCCCGGGCCGTGAGGGCGGGCAGGCGGGCGGAGAGGGCGGCAGGGTTCGGCGTCAAAGGGGGGGGTCCGCGCCCGCCCGGTGGCGGGGGATACGGCCCGGTACCCAGTATCGCGGCCCGGCCGCCCGACCGAACCGGCGTTTCTTTTCCGACACCCGCCGGTCCGGAATGCACGCCGGTTCGGAATCGGGCCCGTACGGGAGCGCGGGCGCGCGCCCGTAACCTCGTCGGCCATGACTCCCCCCGGATCACTGCTGGGCAACGCCGTCCGCCGGGTGGAGGATCCCGAGATCCTCCTGGGCCGAGCCGCCTACGTCGACGACCTCGACATCCCCGGTGTCCTCCACCTGGCCTTCGTCCGCTCCACCGTGGCCCACGCCGAGCTCCTCTCGGTCGACACCAGCGAGGCGGCCACCATGGCCGGGGTGGCCGCCGTCTTCAGCGCCGCCAATCTGGACGTCCCCGTCGCCCCCGGGCTGATGGTCGTGAACCCCGCCTTCGCCCGTCCGTCGCTGGCCACGGAGCGGGTCCGGTTCGTCGGCGACGTCGTGGCCGTCGTGGTCGCCGCCAGCCGGGCCGCCGCCGTCGACGCCGCCGAGCGGGTCGTCGTCGACTACGAGCCCCTGCCGGCGGTGGTCGACCCCGAGACGGCCGCCGAACCGGGCGCCCCGCCGCAGTTCGAGGCGGTCGGCACCAACCTGGCGGCCGGCAGCCGGGAGGGGGACGACGACGATCCGCTGGCCGGCGCCGACGTCGTCGTGCGGGCCCGGTTCGAGAACCAGCGGATGGCCGTCCTGCCGATGGAAGGAAACGCGATCGCAGTCGTCCCCGGCGACGCCATGACCGGGGACGGGGCCGCCGGATACGACCTCACCGTCTACGTCGCCACCCAGATGCCCCACGGCTGGCGGAACCAGGCCGTCCAGATGTTCGGACTCGACCCCGCCCGGCTCCGGGTCGTCGCCCCCCACGTCGGCGGCGCCTTCGGCGGCAAGGCGGGAGTGGCGCCCGAACACGCCGTGGCCGTGGCCGTCGCCCGACGGCTCGGCCGGCCGGTCAAGTGGGTCGAGACCCGGTCCGAGAACCTCGTGGCCATGCCCCACGGCCGGGGCCAGGTGCAGTACGTCGAGCTCGGCCTGGGGCGCGACGGGACGATCGTGGGACTGCGGTGCCGCATCATCGGCGACGGCGGCGCCTACGCCGGCTTCGGCGGCGGCCTGGCCGGGTGGACCACGAA
>JAUZEX010000169.1 GCA_030838815.1 Actinomycetota bacterium | reverse complement strand
GAGCCCGGCGCCGAACCGCTGTTCTCGGCCGGCGTACCGTCCGCCGGCGCCGCCGCGCCGCTCGAGTTGGCCGGGGCCGTGGCCGCCGCCGCTCCGGCCTGCACCGGTAGCGCCTGCTGGTCCTTCTTGGCCAGGTCGATGCCGAGCGCCACGGCCAGGGCCACGGTCGTGACCAGGGCGACGATCACGGTGGCCCCGAAGATCCGGTCACGGTTCATGGCCAGGAACCCGGTCCTCTGGTCCTGCCACTCGAATGCGTCTCGCAGTTCCCCCACAGTCCCCCCGATTATTTCGCTGCGATTTCCCTTGCGAGTTCAATAACTGTCTGTCAGGTTAATCAATGCGACAGCCCCCGTCAACGCCACCCCGCCCCCGCCGCCGGCGGTCAGCGGGCGGAGTCGAGGATGACGATGGCGCCTTCCGGGCAGCGGGCGACCGCTTCACGCAGCCGGGTGCGGATCTCGCGGTCCTCGCCGTCGAAGGCCCGGACCATGGGGTAGCCGTAGCGGTCCATCTCGAAGACCTCGGGACAGATCCGGACGCAGTCCTCCGCCCCTGTGCACCGGGCCAGGTTGACCTTCACACCGACGGGCGGTGATGCCATCCCGTCAGCCCTCGTCGATCAGGAGCGCCTTGGCGGGGCAGCGGTAGACCGCATTACGGGCCCGGGCCACCAGTTCGGGCGGCACGTCCCCGTCCAGCACCTCGACGCAGCCCCACTTGTCGACCCGGAACACCTCGGGGGCGTTCTCCTCGCACAGCCCGTGCCCGAGGCACATGGGGTGAATCGCTTCCACACGCGCCATCAGCCCACCTCTCTTCCACAGCCGCAGCGCCGCTCGGCGTGGGCCTGGATGTCGTCCCCGAACCGGCGGTGCAGCGCCCGCGTGGTCACGATGCCCCCGTCGGGAAGCCGGCAGACGCCCCTCCCCTCCAGTTCGGAGAACATGTCGAGCATGTCGGTGAGGTCGCTCACCTTGCGTCCTCTCCTTCCCGCCAGCACCCGGGCGGCGTCACCCAGGCCGGCCTTGCAGGGAACGCACTGCCCGCACGACGCGGCGAGGAAGAACTCCATGACCTCCTGGGCCAGCGCCCCGGCGCAGGCGCCGGGGTCGATCACCCGGAAGGATCCGCAGCCGAGCGACAGACCGTGTTCGGCCAGGCGGGCCGGTTCGAGGGCGAGATCGGACTCGGCGGCGCTGACCGCTCCGCCGGAGAACCCGCCCAGCGTCACGCCCTTCCACGCCTCGACGCCGGCGGCCTGCAGGACGGCGCCGATGGTCGTCCCGATCGGGGACTCCCCCACCACGGCTTCACGCTGCGGGCCCCACACGGTCCACAGGAACGTGTCCACGGCGGGCGCGGCGGCGGGGTCCTCGGCGATCCGGCGCAGGACCCAGGCGCAGTTGGCCAGCGTCTCGATGTTCTGCACCACGGTCGGGTAGCCGAGGTAGCCCTTCACCACCGGCAGCGGCGGCCGGAACCGCGGCTTGGCCGGCTTGCGCTCCAGCACCTCGATGAGGGCGGTCTCCTCGCCGACCAGGTACTCCTCGGGCCCGATCACGATCTCCGGTGCCGGCAGCCCGAGATGGGCGGGACCGAAGCCGTCGGCGATCTCCCGGAGACGCTCCGCCAACGGCGCCAGCCGGCCGTCGAGGAGCAGGATCGTCTTGCCCGCCCCGAGAATCGTGCCCGCCGCCAGGAGGCCCTCGATGACGAGTTCGGGGTGGCGTCGGAGCAGGACGGCATCCTTCTGGCTGCCCGGCTCGTGCTCCCCGCCGTTGCCGATGACGACCCTCGGCCCCCGCTCGCGCAGGGCCGCCCGCCACTTGAGGGCCGCCGGGAAGTTGGCGCCGCCCCGACCCCGGACATCGGCGGCGGCGATCGCCTCCAGCGCCGCCTCCGGTTCGGCCACCGCGTAGCGGAGGCCGGCGCCGGGCTCGCCGGCGGTGTCGAGCAGCCGGACGCCGGCCATGACCGCGGCGTCGGTCGTCATCGGCTGGCCCTACCGCTGTGCATGACGCCTTCGCCCCCAGGAGCATGGATAAACTGACTGAAAGGTTAATGATTGTGGGGCGCTGCGTCAATGCGGTGACCGGCCCTCCGCGGCCGAGGTTACCGGCCGGAAACGTGGAAAGGGCATCGCCATGACACCACCGATGGGCGCACCACGGATCGGCATCTACCTCGACCTGCGGAACCCGCCCGCATGGCGGCGTCCATGGGCGGCCCACTACGCACGGTCCCTGGAGTGGATCGAGGAGGCCGAGCGCCGGGGGGCCACGTCGGTCTGGCTGTCGGAGCACCACTTCTTCGAGGACGGGTACCTGCCCCAGCCGCTGACCTTCGCCGCGGCGGTGGCCGCCCGGACCCGTCACGTCCGGATCGGCACCGCCGTCCTGCTCGCCCCCCTCCGCCCGGCGGTGCAGATCGCCGAGGAGGCGGCCGTCGTCGACCTCGTCAGCGGCGGCCGGCTCGAGCTCGGTGTGGGAGCCGGGTACCGCGTCCCGGAGTTCGAGGCCTTCGGTGCCGACGTCACCCGGCGCTTCGCCACGGTGGAGTCCCGGATCCTGGAGCTGCAGGTGCTCTGGGCCAGCGGGCGAGTGACTCCACCGGTCGAGAGCCCGATCCCTTTGTGGGCCGGCTTCTTCGGTCCCCGGGGGGCGCGCCTGGCCGGACGCCTCGGCATCGGGCTCCTCACGCTCCAGCCGGGGTTGACAGCGGCCTACACCGACGGACTCGTCGAGGGCGGTCACGGCCCCGACGCCGCCCGACTGGCCGGTTCGATGAACCTCGTCCTGGCCGACGACCCCGAGGCCACCCGGGCCCGCATCGCTCCCCACCTGGCGTACCAGGCGGAGTCGTACCGGCGCTACGCCGCCGAGGGGGCCGGCGCCAGGCCGCCCGGTCAGTACCCCGCGGTCGAGGTGGTGACCGCCGACGACGCCGTCGAGCGGGTACGCCGGCTCGTCGCCGATCGGCCGGTGGTCGATCTGTTCTTCTGGCTCAGCGTGGCCGGCATGCCGGACGACGTCGTCGACCGGCACCTCGACCTCGTCTGTGCCCTTCCCCGGGCGCTGGGCTGAAACGCCCGCCGCCCGCCCGCTACGGCTGGCGGAGGATGTGCACCGCCACCGCGGCCGGGGAACCGGCCACCAGGCCGCCGGAGTTGTGGACGAGCCCGATCCGGGCGCCTTCAACCTGGCGGGGCCCGGCGTCGCCCCGCAGATGGAGGGCGATCTCACCGATCATGGCCACGCCGGTGGCGCCGAGCGGGTGGCCGCGCGACTCGAGACCGCCGGACGGGTTGACCGGGATCCGCCCGCCGAGGCGGGTGGCGCCCTCACGGACGAGCTTCGCTCCCCCGCCGGGGGGCGCCAGGCGCAGGTCCTCGCAGGCGATGAGCTCGGCCGGCGCGGCGGCGTCGTGCACTTCGGCCACATCCATGTCGTCGGGACCGAGGCCGGCCTGCTCGTAGGCGGCCGCGGCCGCCTCGACGGTGTCGTTGTGGTCGGCGCGGCCCGGGAACGCCCCCGACCGGAGGACGGTGGCAGCCACCACCGGCGCCCGCCGGTGCCGCTCCGCCCGTCCGATTACCAGGGCGGCCGCCCCGTCGCCGATCGGCGAGCACATGAGGCGCGTCAGCGGATGAACGACCGCCGGCGACGAGAGCACCTCGTCGACCGTCACCTCGTTGCGGTACTGCGCAAAGGGGTTGAGCGAGCCGTGATAGTGGTTCTTGACCGCCACCAGGGCGAAGTCCTCGGCCGTGGATCCGTGCCGCTCCATGTGCTCGCGCACCTCGGCGGCGTAGATGTCCATGAACGACGAACGGCCGGCCTCGTGCTGCGGGGCCTCCTCCACATCGCTGGCCGCCCCGATGGCGGCGAACGTCCGCTCCTTGTCGGGATGGCTCATCTTCTCGAACCCGACCGCCAGGGCGTACGGCGCCTCGCCGCTGGCCACGGCCTGCACGGCCAGGCGGAAGGCGGTGGATCCGCTGGCGCAGGCGTTCTCGACGTTCACCACCGGGATGCCGCGGATCCCGAGCGGGGCCAGCACGGTCTGGGTCCGGACGCACTCCTGGCCGGTCAGCAGACCGGCCAGCGAGTTGGAGCCGAAGGCGGCGCCGATGTCCTTGCCGTCGATGCCGGCGTCCTTGAGCGCCGCCTGGACCGCTTCGGCGGCGAGGTCCTTGAGCGAGCGGTCGGGGAACTTGCCGAACCGGGTGAGCCCGACACCGACGACCGCGGCGTCGCTCATACGAACTTCCGGTTGGCCATCGGGTCGGGCACGGTGAGCCCGCAGGCGGCCATGATCGGGTCGACCTCGGCGATGTACTCCTGGCGGAGCTCCTCGTTGCTCTTGGTCTTGAGCCCCCACTCGATGTACTTCCACTGCCGCTTCCCGGTGCTGGTGCCGAACATGTCGAGGGCGATCGGGTACCAGTAGTCCAGGGCGTCCTGGGCGCGGGCCCGGCCCTCCTCGGTGCGGCAGGCGTCGCGCAGGTGCTGGAGGCCCATGGCGGCGTGGCCGCGCTCGTCCCGTCCGACGAAGACCCCGGCCCGGGCGAGGGGCCCGTAGCTGGAGTCGACGTAGTCGAGCAGCTGCATCCCGCCGGCCCGGTCGAGCAGGGTGTTGAAGACGGCCAGGCTCTCCCAGGTCTTGATCTCACCGAGGAGGTTCAGCGCTTCGATGCTGGTGTACATGCTCGGGTCGGTGGTGTCGACGCCGAGCTCCGTCAGCAGGCCTTCGAAGATGTAGCCGTGGCGCATCTCGTCGGCGTAGTAGGCGGCGATGCGAACGCGGTCGGCCGGCCCGGGGGCCATGTCGACGAAGCCGAAAAGCTCCTTGGTGTGGCGCATGTACTCGGGATTCGAGGACATCTCGCCCGTCTCTTTGAGGAGCTTGACGATGGCGTTGCGGTACTCGTCGTGGTCGGGCAGCGTGGCCGCCTCGAACTGACCGGGGCCGTAGATGCGCATGGGCTTCTCAACCGCTGTCGTCATCGTCGTCAGCCCTCGTCGATCAGCAGTGCCTTGGCCGGGCACCGGTACACGCCCGTCCTGGCCCGCTCGAGCAGCTCGGCCGGGACCTCGGGCTCGACGATCTCGACACAACCCCACTTGTCCAGCCGGAACACCTCGGGGGCCACTTCCCTGCAAAGGCCATGCCCGACACACATCGTGTGCAGTGCCTCGACTCTCGCCACTGCCCCACCTCCTTTAATTAACTCTCTGGTCAGACTATCACTCAGACCGGCGTGTTCCCGGTGCGAACCGCACCGGGAGCCCGTGGTACCCGATCGACGGCCACAGCGCCGGTTTCGTGTCGCCGGCCAGCTCGATCGGATGCAGGCGCTCGAGGACCGTCTCGAGCACGATCCGGATCTCCATCCGGGCCAGCTGCTCACCGAGGCAGCGGTGCTGGCCCGACCCGAACGTCAGGTGGGGGTTTGGCGACCGCTCGGGGACGAACTCGTCAGGCTGGGCGAACTCGTCGGCGTCACGGGAACCGGACCCGAACATCAGGGCGACCAACGACCCGCCCGGGATGCACCGTCCGCCGACCTCGACGTCACGGGTCGTCGTGCGGCCCATCCCCTGGACGGGGTTGCAGTACCGCACGATCTCCTCCAGCGCGGTGTCGTCGATACCCCCCGTCCGCAGCCGCTCGGCGGTGCTGTGGTCGGTGGCGAACAGGTAGAGCGCGTTGCTGATGGCGTTGGACGTCGTCTCGTGGCCGGCGATGATCAGGAGGGCGAAGGCGCCGCGGATCTCCGCCTGAGTGAGCGGGCGGCCCTCGACCTCGCCGGTCACGAGCGCGGTCATGACGTCCTCTCCGGGCTTCTGCCGGCGCGCCTCCATCAACTGGTCGGCGAAGGCGAACATCTCACCGTAGGTGCGGCCGACGGTCTCGAAGTCTCCCCGGTTGCCGGCGCCGATGATGGCGACGGTCCAGTCGTGAAGCATCTTCCAGGACTCGAGCGGGAGGCCGAGGAGGAGGGAGATGGCGGTGGCCGGCAGCCGCAGCGTGAGCTCCGCCACGAGGTCGGCCTCTCCCTGCTCGATGAACTCGTCGATGAAGTCGTTCGTGAGGCGGCGGAGTTCCGGTTCGAAGCCCTCCAGGCGGGAGGCGAAGAAGAACGGGTTGATGATCCGGCGGTACTGACGGTGCTGCGGCGGATCCGACTGCAGTGGGATCCAGGGAGCATCGGCCACACTGAACGGCGGCACCGTGATCGCCGGGGAGGACACGAAGGTGTCCGTCTGCTTGGTGGCGGCGACGATGTCGGCTCGCTTGAACAGCGCCCAGAACCCGCCGAACTGGCTCGAGTGGGCCACCGGGCAATCTCGGCGCAACGTCCCGTTCACCCCGACCGGATCCACGTAGTTCTCCGGTGTCATCGGATCCCAGTCGTCGGTCAGCCCGATCGGTTCACTGGCGCTCATGCGGTCCCCCCGAACGTCGTCCCATGCCTGAAGCGTAAAGATAACCTTCTAGACGGTCAATCCGGCGTCGCGGTCAGCGGAGCCGAAGGGCGCCGTCGAGGCGGAGGCAGGTGCCGTTGACCATGGCGTTCTCGATGACGGACACGACCAGGGCGGCAAATTCGGCGGGCTCCCCCAGACGGGCGGGATGCGGTACGTCGGCCGTGATGGCCGCCCGCCGCTCCTCGGGCCACGCCTCCAGGATCCGTTCGCTCCCGAAGATGCCTGGGGCGATGGCGACCACCCGGATGGCGTGAGGGGCGAACTCCCGGGCCAGCGGGAGCGTCATGGCGTTGACGGCGCCCTTGGCCGCGGCGTAGGCGACCTGGCCGACCTGTCCTTCGAAGGCGGCCGCCGAGCTCGTGTTCACGATGACGCCCCGCTCGCCGGTGACGGCCGGCGCTCGCAGCATCGCCGCCGCGGCCAGGCGGATGACGTTGTAGGTCCCGACGAGGTTGAGGTGGATCTTGTCGACGAAGTGGGCGAGGTCGCGGGGCTCACCCGACTGGCGCAGCACCTTTCCGGGGGTACCGCCGCCCCCGGCGCAGTTGACGAGGAGTCGGACGGGCCCGAAGCGGGACTCGGCCAGATCGATGGCCCGGCCGACGTCCGCCTCGTCGGTGACGTCGGTCGGCGCGAAGAGGACCGTGTCCGACAGCACGGTGGCGTCCAGCGGCTGGTTGACGTCGAGGACGACCACCCGGGCCCCGTCGGCGGCCAGCCGGCGGGCGGTGGCGAGTCCGAGCCCGGCCGATCCGCCGGTGACGAGGGCGACCGCTCCGGCGACGTGCATCTCAGGCTCCGGCGCGGATACGGACGGGAAGGGCGCTCTGGGTCCGGCTGATCAAGGTGGGAATCCAGCGGGGGTGCGTTTCGACGGGCTCCATCACGGGCAGTTGTCCGAGCATCGTCGTGAACGCCGCCCGGGCCTCCATCCGGGCCAGGGCGGCACCGAGGCAATGATGGATCCCGTTTCCGAAGCCGAGATGACGCATCGTGTTGTCGCGCCGGATGTCGAACCGGTCGGCGTCGATGAACTCCGCCTCGTCCCGGTTGGCCGACAGCTGCACGAGGAACACCCGCTCCCCCGTCCGCAGCGGCTGGCCGTCCCATTCGAAGTCCTCGGCCACGATGCGGACGCTCAGCTTCGTATGGCCCTCCCAGCGGAGGAACTCCTCGATGGCGTTGTTCACCAGCGACGGGTCGGACCGGAGCAGCCGGTACTGGTCGGGGTGGCGCATGAGAGCGTTGAAGCCGTTGGCGATGAGGCAGGCGGTCGTCCGGTGACCGGCGAACAGCAGCAGGATGGCCGTGGCGATGACTTCGGTCCGGGTCAGCCGCTCCCCGTCGGCTTCGGCGGCCACGATGTCGGCCAGGAGGCCCCCGTCCTCCAGCTCCCGGGAGATGTCGATCCGCTCCGACAGGTACGCCTCGAGGGCTACGACCGCCCGGTGGGCCCGCTCGTTGCGGTCGGCGACCCCGACGTCGCCGGAGATCACCGCCACGAGGTCGTCCGACCAGGCGATGAACCGGTCCTGGTGCTCTTCGGGCACGTTGAGCATCCGGCAGATCACGGTGGCCGGAATCTCGTAGGCGAAGTCGTTGAGCAGGTCGACCGGCTCGCCATGGTTCCGGTCCACCCGCCGTCGGAGGGCATCGACCGCGCCGTTCACCACCTCCTGGACGTCCTGTTCCATGAGGGCGAGCCGCCGAGGGGTGAACGCCTTCTGGACGATGCTCCGCAGGCGTTTGTGGTCCGGCTCGTCCTGGAACACCATCCACGATTCGAGGACGGCGAACGATTCTCCGAGAGTGGCGCGCTCGTGGTCGGTGAGGCGCCGGCGGCGGTACTCCTGGAGCCGGTTGGAGCTCAGCCGCTTGTCCCGGAACCCGGTGACGACGTCCCGGTACGTCGTCACGAGCCAGGCACCGTGGCGGGCGTTCCAGTGCACCGGATGGGACTCACGAAGGGACCGGAAGTACGGATAGGGATCCGCCGTCAGCTCCGGAGAAGCCAGATCCGTGAGGTCCCGACCGACCGCTATCGCCACGTCCACCCTCCGCTCCGCCAACCGACCACCGCAAAGTTTAACCGGCTAGACAGTCAGATCATGATTCAGCGGAGCAATCGGCCCTTCGGCTGGTCAGACGACCTCCACGTCTGGTTGGCTGGCGACGCATGAGCGAGTCCCCCCGCTACTTCGAAGACTTTGAGACCGGTCAGGTCATCGATCTCGGGTCGTTCCCGGCCATCGACGAGGGCGACATGTCGGCCTTCTCCGCCCAGTGGGACCCCGGAGTGCATGCCCGCCCCTCGGACGGGTCGCCGTCCGATCTGCCCGCGGCGAGCGGCTGGTACGTCGGAGCCATCACCATGAAGTTGCTGGTCGAGGGGCTGCTCAATCAGTGCGCGGCAGAAGGCTCCCCCGGGCTCGACCGGCTCGATTTCCTCGCCGATGTCCACCCGGGGGACGTCCTCTCTGGCCGCTACACGGTGCTCGATGCCTCTCCGTCAGCCAGCCGACCCACGATCGGCAAACTGAGGGCACGAATCGAGGCCTACAACCAGCGCCAGGAGCGCGTGCTGGCCATCGAGGCGACGCAGTTCATGGGCCGGCGGCCTTGAAAGAGCTTCAGAGGTTGGCTCACGAGGCGTCCCCCGGCGGCCTCCCGGAATTCCTCGGGCTCGAGTTGGTCCAGATCGAGCCCGGAAAGGCGACCGGCCGCATCGACGTCGGCAAGCACCTCTTGAGCTCGTTCGGGAACCTCCACGGTGGCGTCACCGCGGCACTCGTCGACCACGTGCTCGGTGCATCGGTGCTCGGGCTGGTCGAGCCCGGCCATTGGCCAGCCACGCTCGAATTCAAGCTGAACTACCTGGCGTCCATCCAGAACGGCCTCCTCGAGGCCACGGCCGAGGTGGTCGCCTCCACGAGACGGACGGCGGTCGTACGCGTTGACGTGACCAACCGGGGTCGGCTCGTCGCAGCCGGCCAAGGCACGGTCATGATCGTCGAACCACGCCGCACGCCGTACGACACCACAGCACCTGAATGACCCCCGAGCGGTCCTACCGCCAGTCCCGTCCGCTCTAGGCGAGAAGGTCCGTGCGTCCGTTCTCCTTCAGGAACTCCGCGTAGCGGGGGAACGCCGGGCGCATGGCTGGGAGCAGCTTCATCATCTTGCTCACCGGGCCCTTGGCTTTGACCTGCCCCTTGGCCATGGCGATGGTCATGTTCAGCTTCCCGAGCCAGAACCGGTGGCCGTCATCGGCGCTCATGGTCAGCTGGATCTCGGCTCCCTCGCCGACGCCCTCACCGCACTTCACTTGCGGCTGGTCACCGGTGCAGTCGACCACCATGTCGGCGGTCGGGTCGCTGTAGTGGATGTGGAACGACGTCCGCGACGCAGCGAACTTCGGGCCGATGTCCTCCGAGCGGGTGATGTCCTCGAGAAAGGCGCCGACAGTCTTGTAGACGTCGTCGGCGTCGGTGAACGTCGCCATCTCTGGGTTCCTCCTGTGATTGGGCTGCCCCTCAGGGCATGAACAGGCCGCCGTCCACAACCATCGTCTGCCCGGTGACGAACTGGCTGAGATCGGAGGCGAAGAAGAGCAACGGCCCGAGGAGGTCCTCGGGGGACTGGCGGCGCTTGATCACCTGCTGCTCCACGAAGATGTCGCCGAGCAGTTCGTCGGGAAGCATGTCGGTCGTGGCCTTGTCCCAGATCAGGCCGGGGGCGATGGCGTTGACCCGGATGCCGTCCTCGCCATAGGCCCGGGCCAACGACCGGGTCAACGTGAGGATCGCGCCCTTGGACGCCGCATAGTGGATGAGGAACGGGGGGCCCATATGGGCCGTCGTGGAGGCGATGTTGACGATCGAGCCGCTTCCCTGGCTCACCATCTGCTGGCCGACGGCCCGAGCGACGATGAAGGTCCCCTTGACGTTGATCTTCATGACGCGGTCCCACTCGTCAAGGTCCGTCGAGTCCGGCGGGTCGAACTTGAGGCCCCCGTACAGGGCGGCGTTGTTCACGAGGATGTCGATGCCCCCGAGTTCCTCGACCGTATGCGCCACCATGGCGTTCACAGACTCGGGATCGGTGATGTCGACGCGCACGGCGGTGGCCGAACCGCCGGCCTCGCGCACCTCCTTGGCGACGAGGTTCGCCCCTTCCTCGTCGATGTCGGCGACGACGACGTGGGCTCCTTCACGGGCTATCGCCTTGCAGTACTCGGCCCCGATGTTCCGGCCACCGCCGGTGACGATGGCACGCTTCCCATCGAGCAGGCTCATATCTCACAACCCTTTCCGTACGTACGAGCGACGACTCAGGTGATGCTGCGACTCAGGTGATGCTGCGGCTGTTGATCTGGTGCAGCTCGACATAGGCGTCCAAGCCGGCGAGGCCGAACTCGCGGCCGACCCCGCTGTGCTTGAAGCCTCCGAGCGGTGCCTTGATCTCCACCGCGAACGGGGAGTGCTGGTTGATGAAGGTCGTGCCGGCCTCAAGCTGGCGGGCCACCATCCGGGCCCGGTCCGGATCGGTGGACCAGACACTGGATTTCAGGCCGAACTCGGTCGCGTTGGCCCGGGCGACGGCCTCTTCGATGGTGTCGTAGCCCATGATCGGTGTGGCCGGCCCGAACTGCTCGTCGGCCACGATCTGGAACGTCTCGTCGGCGCCCGTGACCATGGTCGGAAGTTGGAAGTAGCCCTCTGCGTCGGTGCCGGCGGACACCGCACCGTGCTCGGTCACCGAGGCTCCCCGCTGGCGCGCCTCGTCGAGGAACCCCCGGAGCCGCTGCAGCTGGGCGTTGCTGACGACGGGGCCGATGGTCGTCCCATCGTCGAGCCCGTCCCCCACGACGTACTTGTCGAGCGCCGCACCGTACGCTTCGACGAGTTCCGGCAGGACACGGTTGGGCGCATAGATGCGCTTGACGGCGAAGCAGATCTGGCCCGACGTCACCATGGCGCCGGTGGCGAGGGTTTCCGCCAGGTCCTCGGTGATCTCGACGTCGTCGAGGAGGATCGCCGGGTCGTTGCCGCCCAGCTCCAGCGTCAGCGCCTTGATGCCACCGGCCGCCTGGCGCATGATCTCCCGACCGGTCGGGATGCTGCCGGTGAAGGAGACCTTGGGCACGTCCGGGTGGGTGACGAGCGCCGCTCCGACGACGGAGCCCACACCGGTCACGAGGTTGAGCACCCCGGCCGGGAAGGCATCGGCGATCGCCTCGATGGTCTTCACCACCGCCAGGGAGGCCAGCGGCGAAGGGGTGCACACGACGGTGTTCCCGGTCACGAGCGCGCTGGCCAGCTTGATGTAGAGCAGCCCGACCGGCCAGTTCCACGGCGTGATGGCGCCGGCCACACCCCTCGGCACCTTCTCGACCACGACGCGGCCGAACTCGTCGTCCTCCACGATGAGGGGGGTCATGGCGTCTGCCGCCGCCTCAGCGGCGAAGCGGAGGGTGTACTCGGCGAAACCTACGTCCATCCGAGATTCCCACAGCGCCTTCCCCATCTCGCGGGTGAGCAGCTCGGCAACGTCGTCGGGCAGGGCGACGATCCGGTCTGCCGCCTTGGTGAGGCAGGCGATGCGGTCGTCGAGCGGCGTGTCGCGCCACCGCGGGAAGGCGCCGCGGGCCGCGGCCACGGCGTCGGCAACGTCCCCTTCCGTGCCGGCGGCCAGCGTCCCGACGATTTCCGACGGGCGAGCCGGGTTGCGAACCTCGAGCCGGCTGGCCGAGGCGCTCTCCCGCCAGGCGCCGTCGATATAGAGCAGCGCGTCCATGAGCCCCCTTTAAGATTTACCTCCCGGACGGATAATAAGCTGTGGTCACCCACCGGGCAAACCGCTCACCCCTCCGGGGCGGCCTCAGCGGGCGACGAGCTCCACCGGCAGGCTCTTGAGCGTCCGCATGGTGTTGTTGAGGTGCCAGACCGGCTCGCCGGCCTCGATCCGGCGGACCCGGCTGGAGAGCGCCCGGAGGACCGCCTGAATCTCCGCTCGCGCCAGACTTTGCCCCACACAATGGTGGATGCCGAAACCGAACCCGAGGTGGTCCTGGGGGTTGCGACGCACGTCGAACCGGTCGGGATCCGGGTAGTGACGCTCGTCGCGGTTGGCGGCGGCGAACATCACGGCCACCCGGGACTTGGCGGGGATGCTGGCGCCACCCGATTCCCACTCGCGCTGGCTGAACCGGCTGAGGACCGTGAGCGGCGCATCGATTCGGAGCACCTCGTTGGCAGCCGCCGGGAGGAGCGACGGGTCATCACAGACGAGCTCCCACTGGTCCGGCTGCTCCGAGAAGCGGAGGATCGCGCTGCCGATCGCCCCGATTGTCGTGTCGACACTCGGGCCGGTGTAGTCCCACAGCAGCTGGAAGGCGTCGTCTTCGGCGACCTCACCGCTTTCGACGGCTTCGAAGATGGCCCGGCCGACACTCCCCGGCTTGAGGTCGTCCTTCGTGATGGACATCAGGTCGGCGAAAAGATCCTCGAGGACCGGGAAACCGGCTTCAGCCCGCTCGTTGAACGGGCCGCAACATTGGAACGTCGCGTCCCCCCAATCGATCATCTTGTCGCACACGTCCTCGGACATGCCCACGAGCTCCGTGACGAGGAGCGACGGGAACGCCCGGGCCAGGTCCACGATGGCGTCACAGTGCCTGCGCTCCACCAACGCGGCAATAAGGCGGTCCGCCCGCTGCTCG
>JAUZEX010000141.1 GCA_030838815.1 Actinomycetota bacterium | reverse complement strand
CATGGTCGGGGTGACGTGGCTGTAAAGGTCGAGCGTGACCCCCACCTGGGAGTGGCCGAGCAGTTCGGACACAACCTTGGGGTGGATCCCCTTCCCGAGCAACAGCGTCGCTGCGGTGTGTCTCAGGTCGTGGAAGCGGATGACGGGCAGCCCGGCCCGCTCCAGCAGCGGACGGAAGGAACGGTGCGTCACGTTCGTCGTCGCCGGCGCCATCCCCGGCCGAATGACCCTGACGTGGGCGGCCGACCCGGCCTCCAGCAAGCCACCGCCATCACCACCATCACGATCCAGCCGCCCTGGCCGTTAGACCTCGGAGCGCGGGCGTGGTAGCAGGTAAGGGTTTCCTCCCCCTCGTGCTAGCTGTCAGGCCGCGTCGGGCCGGTCCATGATGAGGGCCATGCAAGCGGCGGGGGGCAGTCGTCGGGAGACCATGGTCGGGGCCGGGATGCTGGCCGTCCTGTTCGGGGCCACGGCCGCCGTTGCCGCGGCCGCACCGGGGAGCTCCAAAGCCCCCGCGGCCACGACGACAGGGGGCAAGGCAATCGGATCTTCGCGGCCGGCGTCCCTGGCAGTTCCCGGCAGGGACGCTGCGGCTGAGCAGGCGACGAGGGTCCCCGTCCACTCGGTGACGTTCGTCTCCCCGGACGATGGGTGGACGCTGGCGGGGACGGCCTGCCGACAGGGAATTTGTCCGGCCGTGTACCACACGGCCGATCGGGGTGGACACTGGCGGCGACTGGCGGACCTGCCGCAGTCGGCGCTGGGCATCGACAAGCCGTACGGCGTCCGCTTCGCCGATCCGATGAACGGCTGGGTGTTCGGCGAGGCGCTGCTCGCCACCCACGACGGCGGCGCCCACTGGGACGAGGTCTCCACCGCCGGACCCGTCGTGGCCCTCGAGACGTCCCAACGCCTCGCCTACGCCGTGATCGATCCTTGCATCCACACCACCGAATGCCACAAACCCGAGACGCTGATCCGCAGCGACGTCGCCGCCGACCGGTGGGAGACGGCCACCACACTCCCCTCCCGGGCCGGGATCGACGCCGAACTGGCGGTCCGAGGCGACGCGGTCTATGTCCTGCCCACCGACTCGGAACTCGTGGCCAGCGCCGACGGGAGCCAGTACGCGACGTCGTCCGTGCCGTGCCAGCCCGACGGTGGTAGCCGCGTCAGCGCGGCGGCACTGGCAGCTGCCTCGCCGGCCGACGTCACCATCGTCTGTGTCGGCGGGGCGGCGGCCGGGAGCCAGCAGAAAGCCGTCTACGCCTCCACCGACGGCGCCCGGACCTTCCGCCGGATCGGAGACCCGCCCCTCTCCGGTGATACCTACCAGCTGAGCACGCCGGTACCGGCGACCACCGTCATCGCCGCCTCTTCCGGGGCCAGTGACCTGTATCGCACCAGCGACGGTGGCCGGAAGTGGAGCGACGTCGTTCACTTCGGCGACGGCGACGGCGGCGTCGGCTGGACCGACCTCGCTTTCGTCGACGCCCACCACGGTGCCGTCGTCTACGGCGGCGACTGGGCCTTCGCCAACGACAGGCGACCGGCCGGGGCGCCGCAACCCGGCACCGTCTACCTGAGCGACGACGACGGAGCGACCTGGCGGCCCAGCACGCTCCCCCCTGATAGCGGAGCGCCGGCGGCCGGACGCCGGTCACCATCGAACCAGTCCCGGCTCCTCGACGCGGTGCGGGTCTCCGCTACGGCCGGGTGGGTCCTCACGCCGACCGGGATGTTGCGCACCGACGACGGCGGCGCCTCCTGGCGGTTGACGCCGATCCCGGAAATCGAAAACCCCTTCCCGTCGACGTTCGTCGTCCTCGGGTCATCCGCCTGGTCGGTCAGCATGTCCAACGAGGGGCCGATCACGGTGACGCGGGTCAACGCCGACGGCGCCGTACTCACCGGCCACATCCCCCGGCCGGCCGCGGCGTACCCCTCGGTTTCGGCCAGCTTCGCCAGCCCGCGGGATGGGTGGACAGCAGTGCTCAAAGCCGGGCCCGACCGCGAGCCGGGAAGAAGCGACATCTGGTCCACTCGTGACGGCGGCGCCACGTGGACCGAAGTGGCGGCCGACACCGCCCTGGCCGGAACGCTGCAACTCGCCGGCGGCCACCTGGTCGGGCTCGGCAAGACCTTCCAGACAACGGCCGACGGCGGCCGGACCTGGCGGACGGTCGACGTTCCGGTGCCGTTCGACACCAGTCTGGCCGGCGGATTCGACGATGTCGCCGTCTTCGGCCGCCACGAAATCCTCCCCGCCGGGGCCGACACCGGCCTGCGGGGCCGACAATGGGCCGTCGTCAGCGACGACACCGGCCGGACCTGGACCGTCCGGGACATCCCCGGCGACCGGGCCAACGACGGACCGCCGCTGCGGTTCGTGGCCACCAGTGCGGCCCACTGGATCGCCACCCAACAAACCGAGGTGTGGACGACCGACGACGCCGGAGGCCACTGGAGACAGCTCACCGGCACGGCCGGGCCCGGATCCATCGAGACGCTCAGCTTCGCCGACGCCGTCCACGGTTGGGCCATCGCCTCGCGCGGCTGCGGCGACATCGCCTGCCCACGCGACGGCGGACCGGCGGCGAGCCTGTACGCCAGCGACGACGGCGGGACGAGCTGGGCCCGGGTCAGCCTGCCCAGCGGATAAGGCGTTGTTGGCACCTCCGTCGCGACGAGGCGGCCTGATCCGACGCTCCACAGACCGACGGCGTACCTACTGGGACACTTGGGAGACTCGTTTACCGCCCGAGGACTCGAACCGGGAGCGGTGGTCGGGGGAGGCGGGTACTGCGTCTACGTCGTCGGCGTCGGCGTGTTCCGCCGACGGTGCGGTCTCCGACGTAGGCGAGACGTCCCGTGCGGCGATGAGTTCGGGCCTGGCGAGCCGTCTCACTGGTATGGAAACCGAGCGCGTTACCGCGTCCACGACGATCGAGGCCGCCCCGG
>JAUZEX010000777.1 GCA_030838815.1 Actinomycetota bacterium | reverse complement strand
CCGTCGGTTGGATCAGCCGGGGGGCGGTGGACGAGATCGCCCGCCGCCTCGAGGTCGCCCCGGCCGACGTCTACGGCGTCGCCTCGTTCTACGCCCTGTTCTCCCTCGCCGAGCGGCCGCCGAGGGTGGTGCACGTCTGCACCGACCTCGTCTGCCAGGCGGCCGGCTCCGGCGGGCTCATCAGCGCGCTGCGGGAGCGCTGCGGCCCGCCCGGCCACGGCGAGACCTGGCCGGCCTGCGCCAGCGGCGCCGCCACCTGGGCCGAGAGCCCCTGCCTCGGCCTCTGCGAACGGGCCCCGGCCGCGCTGCTCACGCAGTACGGCGAAGGTCACGCCGAGGCGGTGATCGCGCCGGCGAACCTCGACGGACTCGAGGCGGCGCTGAACGATGGCGTCGGAGCGGTGCCGCCCGAGCCTGCGATCGCAGCGGCGCTCCCGCAGGCCGCGCCTACTCCGGCGGCCGGCCCTTCGGGCGGAAATCCCGGCCCTTCATTCGCCGACCCCGGCCGTTCGGTCGCGGACCCCGGCCCTTCGGCCGGCGGGCGCACCCGTTCGGCGGCCGGGCCCCCCGGCGCCGGACCCCGGTCCCGGAACGGCGGCCTCGTCCTCTTGCGGCGGGTGGGGGTCGTCGACCCTGCCAGCCTCGACGACTACCGGTACCACGGCGGGTACGAGGCGTTGCGGCGGGCGGTGCAGCTCGGGCCGGCGGGCGTGATCCGGGAGGTCACCGACTCGGGGCTCGTCGGCCGGGGCGGCGCGGCCTTCCCCACCGGGCGGAAGTGGGCGGCGGTGGCCGGCCAGCCCGTCCGGCCCCACGAGCTCGTCTGCAACGCCGACGAGTCGGAGCCCGGCACGTTCAAGGACCGGGTGCTCATGGAGGGCGACCCGTTCGCAGTCCTGGAAGCGATGACCGTCGCCGGCTACGCCACCGGCGCCGAACACGGCTACCTCTATCTGCGGGGCGAGTACCCGCGGGCTCTCTCCGCCCTCCGAGCGGCGATCGACACGGCCCGGGAGCGGGGGTTCCTCGGCCCCGACGTGATGGGCCTCGGGTTCGCCTTCGACGTGGAGATCCGCCGGGGCGCGGGGGCCTACATCTGCGGCGAGGAGACGGCGATCTTCAACTCGATCGAGGGCTACCGGGGCGAACCCCGCAACAAGCCGCCGTTCCCCGTCGAGTCCGGCCTGTTCGGGCGGCCGACGCTGGTCAACAACGTCGAGACACTGGTCAACGTGCTGCCGATCCTGACCGGCGGCGCGGCGACCTACGCCGCGGTGGGCACCGAGCGGTCATCGGGCCCCAAGCTGTTCTGCGTCTCGGGTGCGGTGGCCCGGCCCGGTGTCTACGAGGTGCCGTTCGGAACGACGCTGCGGGAGCTGCTCGACCTCGCCGGCGGCGTGACGGTCGGGCGGTCGCTCCGGGCCGTGCTGCTCGGCGGCGCGGCCGGGGCCTTCGTCGGCCCCGACGGCCTCGACGTCCCCCTGACCTTCGAGGGGGCCGTCGCCGCCGGGGTCACCCTGGGGTCGGGCGTCGTCATGGTCCTCGACGACACCGTCGACCTGGCGCCGTTCCTCCTGCGGATCGCCGCCTTCTTCCGCGACGAGAGCTGCGGCCAGTGCGTCCCCTGCCGGGTGGGGACGGTCCGCCAGGAGGAGGCGCTGGAGCGCCTGATCACCCGCCGGACGCTCGGCGGCGTGGAGGACGAGCTCGCCCTCCTGGCCGACATCGGGCAGGTCATGCGCGACGCCTCCATCTGCGGCCTCGGCCAGACCGCCGCCAACGCCATCGCGTCGGCCATCGTGACCCTGGGCGCCTTCCCGGCGGGCTCCGTCACCGGCGCGGAAGCCGACGTCGGAGCCGCCGAGGCCGACGTGATCCCCACCGAAGGACAGGGAGGCGACTGGTGAAAGGGACCGCCGTGCGGATCGGGCCGCCGCCCCGGACGGTCGAGCTGACCATCGACGGCGACGCGATCGCGGTGCCGGAGGGCTCGACGATTCTCGAGGCCTGCCAAGCGATCGGGCTCGACATCCCGACCCTGTGCTGGGGCGACACGCTCACCCCGAAGAACGCCTGCCGGGTCTGCATGGTCGAGGTCGAGGGGGCCCGGGTGCTGGCCCCGTCGTGCTCCCGGAAGGTCGAGGCGGGCATGGTCGTCCGCAGCGATTCCGAGCGGGCCCGCCACGCCCGCCGCCTCGTGCTGGAATTCCTCGGCAGCTCCGTCGACCTGTCCGCCGCCCCGGGGGTGGCGGAGTGGAACGCCCAGTACGGCGCCGACCCGTCCCGCTACGGGCCCGAGGCGGCCACCGTGGCGCAGCCGGCCAAGGTCGACAACGGCCTCTACGTGCGGGACTACGAACGCTGCATCCTCTGCTACAAGTGCGTCGACGCCTGCGGGGAACAATGGCAGAGCACGTTCGCCATCGCCGTCGCCGGCCGCGGCTTCGACTCCCGGATCTCGACCGAGTGGGACGTGCCGCTCCCCGACTCGGCCTGTGTCTACTGCGGGAACTGCATCGAGGTCTGCCCCACGGGCGCCCTCGCCTTCTCGGAGGAGTACGCCCTTCGGGAGGCGGGGGAATGGGCGCCGGCGCGCCAGACCCGCACCGACACGATCTGCTCCTACTGCGGGGTGGGCTGCACCCTGACCCTGCACGTGCAGGACAACCGCATCGTGCGGGTCACCTCACCCCACGACCAGTTCGTGACCCGGGGCAACCTCTGCATCAAAGGCCGCTTCGGCTACCAGCACGTCCAGAACCGGGCCGATGAAGCCTGAGCGAAGCGAGGAATAGCTTCGTCGGAACAGAGGGACGGGCGCCGGAGGCGTCGCCTCGTTTTACGCAGGGAAGTACTTCGACGACCGGTTGGCGTACTTGTAGCCCGCGGCGCCGATGCCGAGGGCGCCGATCCCGAGGCCGGTGGCGATCAGCACCAGCATGCCCTTGTGTCCGTGCTTCTGCTTGATGACCGCTATCGCGTCACCTTCGGGTGTGGACGACGGCTGCACGACGCCGTCCTGGGTCGCGGTCCCGTTGGGCGTCACGTTGGGGACGATGGCCTCGGCCGACAGGTCGATGGGCCCCGACACCGGCGCGGCCGTCGTGCTGGTCGTCGACCCGTCCTTCGGCTTCTTGTCCTGCTTGGTGGGCGTGGTCGTGGTGGGCGCCGGGGCGGCCGTGGTCGGCACGTGACCGGCGACGCCGGCGGGAACCGAGGCGGTGGTCGGCGTCGTCACGGGCGGGCCCGGGTGGGGCGTCGTGTCCGTCGTCGGAGGGGCCGTGGTGGTCGTGGTGGTCGTCGGCGGAGCCGTGGTTGTCGTCGTGGCGTTGGGGTCGATGACGTTGACGACGCCGCACATGCCGGTGCACTTGCCGTTCTTGTCGATGTTGGCGTCGCCCTTGGAGTAGTACACGTACCGCCCCACCTTGGGGAAGTGGACGGTGTAGGGCGGGTTGGTGCTGGCGTCGATGTCGCCCGAGCCGGCGTCGCCCCAGGCCTTGGCGTCGACGGGGGTGACGTTGTGGGTCCCCTCGATGACGTGCCAGCTGACGTTGTCCGCGATGTCGATCGTGATGTCGTTGGGGTTCTGCGTGTTGCCGGTGGCGAATCCTTTGGGAGGGTTGTACACGTCGACGCCGCGCGTCTGGTCGGCCGCGTTCGCAGCAACCATCGGAGCGAGGCCGAAGCCCGCCGCCACCGAGGCCACGAGCACCAATCTGGATAATTTGCGGATCACGACACCTCCTCGAAGCGCGGAGGCCCTCCGCCGTGCTCCGAAATCGCGGTCGGCCGATCGGGGGTGAGATCGACCACCCTCGGTAGTTCTAGGCCCTGGGTCATTCCTCCTGCGAGGGGGGGTCGGGAAGGTTCAGGAGTTGTTCGGCCACCACCGACCGGTCGCCGGCGTCCGGCACCGCGCCGAGGGCGATGGTGCAGCGCTGGACCCAGTAATCGCGCCCCGCGATGTCTCCGGAGGCGGCGCAGGCCCGGGCCATGCCCTCGTAGGCCGCCGCCACCTGCCAGTCGCCGAAATGGCCGATCTCGATGGCCTCGAGCGCCCGTCGGGCGTACTGGAGGGCGAGTTTCGGCTGCCCCACCTGGCTGGCCACCTTGGCGATCTGGTGGTCGCCGAGGGCGATGTTCTCGGCCGTGCCGACCTGGCGCCAGTGCCAGGCGGAGCCGAAGGCGGCGGCCAGCATCTCGGCATCGTCGTCCCGGGAGCGATCCGGCTGCTCGAGCAGATCCCAGCTGCGGTTGAACAACTCCACGGCGAACCGCCGGTGACACCGGGCCGTCTCCTCGTCGGCCTCTTCAACCACAGGATCATCATCCCTCACAACCCCGATCCTACGTTGTCGAGACCGCCCGTCCCGCCACCCCCCAACTGGCGTTCTTCTGCCGCCGATCGGGCGGAAAAGGAACGCCGGTTCGGCGTCGCCCCCGTTTGGCGCCAACTGGCGTTCTTCTGCCGCCGATCGGGCGGGAATGGAACGCCGGTTGGGCGTCGCCCCCGTTTGGCGCCAACTGGCGTTCTTCTGGGGCCGATCGGGCGGAAATGGGACGCCGGTTCGGCGTCGTCCCCGTCTGGCGCCAACTGGCGTTCTTCTTGGGGCCGATCGGGCGGAAAAGGAACGCCGGTTCGGCGTCGCCCCCGTCTGGCGCCAACTGGCGTTCTTCTGCCGCCGATCGGGCGGAAATGGAACGCCGGTTGCGGTGTGAGGACGGGATCAGCGGTCGTCGAGCTCGGTGGGGACGGCTTCGGCGACCAGTTGCTCGCCGTTGCGCACGAGGGCGACCTTGACCGGCCGGTCGATGCGGTCGGCGGACAGGAGGCGCTGCAGCTCGCCGATGGCGGCGACGGGGACGTCGTCGATGGTGAGGATGAGGTCCTCGGGGCGGATGCCGGCCCGGGCGGCGGGGCTCCCGGCCACCACCGAGGTGACCTCCAGGCCGGCGGCCAGTCCGCTGCTCCGGGCGGCCCGGGGCGGGAGCGGGCGGCTGCCGCCGCCGATCCCGAGCCAGGCCCGGCGGACGCGCTGTCCGGCCATGAGCGCGCCGAGGATCCCGAGCGTCACGGCGTTGACCGGGACGGCGAGGCCGAGGCCCTGCCCGAGGCCGGGGTTCACCACCGCGGTGTTGATGCCGATGACGGCGGCCGCGCTGTCGGCCAGGGCGCCGCCGGAGTTGCCGGGGTGGAGGGCGGCGTCGGTCTGGATGACGTTCTCGACGAGGCGGGCGTGGCGCCCGCTCTGGGCGGCCAGCGACCGCCCGAGGGCGCTGACGACGCCGGCGCTGACCGAACCGGCGAACCCCAGCGGATTGCCGACGGCCACCACCAGCTGTCCCACCCGCAGCCGGTCGGCGTCGCCGAGCCGGGCGGGGTGCAGCCCGCCCCCGGCGGCGCGGACGACGGCCAGGTCGGACAGCCGGTCGATGCCGGTCACCTCGTAGACGAGCTCCCGGCCGTCGCCGAATATCGCCGTGCCGCCCGAGGCGCCGGCCACGACGTGGGCGGACGTGACCAGGAACCCGTCCTCGGAGATGACGACCGCCGACCCCGAGCCCTTGGCCCAGCCGTCGGCGGCGCCGACCCGGAGGCTGGCCACCGACGGCAGCAGAACCTCGGCCACCTTCGTCACCACGCTGGAGTAGGCGTCGAGGGCCGCCTCCTCGGCCGGGAGCGGAGTGGCGGGTACGAGGCGTACCCCCGACCGAGTCTCCGGGACGACCTCCGCCCCCGAGGGCGTGGACGATCCGTCAGACTCTCGGCGATCGGCCGCGCCGTTCATGCCGCGCCGTGCTCCCCGCCATCGGCGTCGAAGCGGACGGCG
Organism: Actinomycetota bacterium; assembly: GCA_030838815.1. GTDB lineage: Bacteria > Actinomycetota > Acidimicrobiia > IMCC26256 > BP-133 > BP-133. The sequence continues at coordinate 4,236 of JAUZEX010000777.1, read as the reverse complement.
ACGTCGAGTTCCTCGACGCCCCGCACGACGTGGAGCGACAGGTTCTCGTCGTCGCCGAGGACGTCGAGGGCGGCGAAGAGGTCGTCGGGGGTGCGCAGCTCCCGGCCGTTGGCGGTGGTGAGGAGGTCGCCCTCAATGAGGCCGGCGGCGTGCGCCGGGCTGTTCTCCTCCACCATCCGGACGAGGACGCCGTCGCGTTCCGGCAGCCCCACGGCCTTGCGCAGGTGGCGGGCGGCGGGGGCCGGCACCAGGGCCACGCCGAGACGCCGCCGGGCCGGGACGTCGCCCTGGGCCAGCCGGTCGATCCTCGTGCGCAGCTCCGGGCCGGCGGGAAGGGCGAGGTAGAAGCCCTCGCCGAGCCGGTTCGTGTTGATGCCGAGCAGCCGTCCGGCGGTGTCGACCACCGGGCCGCCCGACGAGCCCCGGCTGAGGGGGGCGGTGTGCTCCAGCGATCCGCCGACCAGGCGCCCGCCCGGCCCCCGGAAGGCCTGCCCGACGGCCGAGACGAGCCCGAAGGTGATCCGGGCCCCGAAGGGACTGCCCCCGACGGTGAACACCGGCGTCCCGACCTCGGCCGGCGCCTCGGCCCATTCCAGGGGCTCGATGTCGCCCGTCGGCACGTGGATCACGGCCAGGTCGCCGTCGATGTCGGCTCCGGCCACCGTGCCGGTCTCCTGCCGCCCGTCGGAGAAGGTCACCGTCACCTCGGCGCCCCGCAGGTTGTGGGCATTGGTGACGACCAGCCCCGGCCCGACCACCACCCCGGCGCCGCGCCCGAACGCCCCACCCCGGGCCACCGGCCCGAACCCATGCCCCGGCCCGAACCCGGCTCCGGCGGCGAACCCGCCCCCGGTCCCGGCTCCAGCCCCGGCCTGGAACCCGAACCCGATCCCGCCGCCGGCGCCGGGGGTGTCCCCCTCGCCGCCGCGGCCGCCTCTTCCGCGACCTCCGCCACCGCCGCGGCCGCCTCCACCGCCGCGGCCACGGCCGCCCCGCCCGGGTCCGCCGTCGCGGCCGATGCGGACGACGGCGGGGGATACACGGGCGGCCACGGTGGCCGCCGCTTCCTGTAGCTCTTCGATCAACGACACGCTTGCCTCCAAGAAGTGATTTGCAAATTGCAAGTAACAAGTACGATGCCAGACGTGGACCGAAGCGTCAAGATGGATTCCATGCCTCCCCCGGGTTCGTCCCCTTTGCCCGACACCGATGCCTCGGCGCTGGCCTGGGCTGCGGCCCGGGTCGGCGACCGGTGGACGCTCCTGATCGTCCATGCCCTCCTCGGAGGGCCCCTGCGGTTCGGCGAGTTGGCCGAGGCGCTGCCCGGGATCGCCACCAACGTCCTGTCGCAGCGGCTGAAGCGGCTGGAGGGCGACGGCCTCGTGATGTCGAGCGCCTACTCCGCCCGTCCGCCGCGGTTCAGCTATGAGCTGACCCAGGCCGGCCGGGAGCTGGCCGGCGTGCTGGCCCTGTTGGCCCATTGGGGAGCGGTGGCCGGCGGCGGAGAGGGTGTCCGCCACTCGGCCTGCGGCACGGCGCTGGAGGCCCGGTGGTGGTGCCCGACCTGCGACCGGCCCGTCGAAGACCCCGACGACGACGGCGAGCTCCGCTTCGTGTAGCCGCGGCGCTCGGTGGGGCTGTCCCATCCCGGATCCATGGGGTGCAACCGGCTGCGGTCGAGGGTGTATCGACGGCCGTCGACACCGCGCCAGCGCAACGGGTTGCACCCCACGGCGGCTGCTCCGACCCGGACGGGCGATGTGGCGTTGGCCCTCTCGACGCAGAGGGGGAAGTCCGCAGGACAGCGCACACGGTCAGTGACGGGTTCGGGCGATCTCAGGGCTGTCTCAGGCAGCTGTCCGTAACGTCCCTTTTGTGCCGCCCGCTCGCGGGCGTTCGCTGGGGAAGCTGGGGAAACGGAGAAACGCATGCCTTCGACTGGGGACTGGCGCGCCGCGGGCGCGGCCCAACTCGACGATGCCGCCCGGGTGCTGGGATCGGTGTTCGGGACCGCGGCCGGCCAGGGTCCGGTGATCTCCCGCCGTCCCTGGCCCTTCGAGGGCACCTTCGACGCCGAGGTCGTCACCTGCCGCACCGGGGCCGGCGACGTCCGGCGGGTCTACTGCAAGCACGGACCGACGATCGACGGCACCCGCCACGCCGCCTACGGCCACCGCGGCGGGCTCGGCCGTGAGGCCGCCGTCTACAGCTACGTCCTCGAGCCGATGGGCGTCAGCGCCGCCCGCTGCGTCGGGTTCCGCCACGACGACCTGACCGACGCCGACTGGCTCGTGCTCGAGTTCCTGGAGGGGGCCACGCCGCTCCTCGAGAGCCGGCGCAGCCGCTCCCTCGACCGGGCGGCGGCGTGGCTCGGTTCGTTCCACGGCGCCACCGAGGGGCTGTGGCCCGACCTGTTGCTGTCGGGCATCCCGTTCCGGGACGCCGAGTGGTACCAGGGCTGGATGGACCGCACGGCCGGCTGGGCCGGGGTGCTCCACCTGCGCTACCCCTGGCTGGCCGCCGCCTGCCGGCGGGAGGACCTCTACGAGCCGCTCCTCACCGCCCCCCACTCCGTCGTGCACGGCGAGTTCTCGCCCGCCAACGTGCTGCTCCGCGACGGCGAGGTCTACCCCGTCGACTGGGAGTCGGCGGCGCTGGCCCCGGGTGAGGTCGACCTCGCTTTCTTCACGCTCGGCTGGCCGAGCCGGCTGCGCCGCCGGGTGGAGTCGGCCTACGTCCGCCGGCGGTGGCCCGGTGGGCCGCCGGCCACATTCGAGGCCGCGTTGCGGGCGGCCCGGATCCACGCCTGCTTCCGGGTGCTGGGCGACTCGCCGACCGGCCCGTCCGCCGACGACGCCCGGACGATCTTCAAGATCCTGCACTCGCTCGTCTGAGAGGATCCGGCGTTCCCGAGGGCTCCGGGACGGTCCCCCGGGAACGCCGGAATCTCGAGCGCGCCTACGAGGCGGTGCGCTTCCGCCGCCCGGCCAGCGCCGTGGCGAACCCGAGCACGCCGAAGGCGAGGCCGAGAATCCCGACGGTGCGGGCGGAGTCGACGTCGCTCTTCGAGGCGGCGTTCCCGGCCGTGTCGGCCACCGTGCCCCCCTGGGCTTCCGGGGCCGGAGCGGTGGTGGCGGTCGTGGCCGGGGTCGTCGACGCCTTCGTCAGCTTGAGGACGGGCGCCGGGTGGTCGGGCTGGGTGCCGTCGGCCGGCGCGTCCTCGATCCACCGGACGATCTGGCCGTCCCCGTAGGTCTGGAGCGCCTTGAAGGTCAGCGAGTCGGCGTCGGCGGGCAGGGGACCGACCGACACCTCGAACTCGTCGAACTCCCCGGGCTTGATGGTCCCGCCCGTCCACGTGATCCTGGTCACGGCCTCGGAGATGTCGCCGTCGCCGGACTTGACCGGGGCGGGGAGCTTCGTCTTCTCGACGGTGTAGGTCCACCCGGCGTGGGGGCGGACGCTGACGGAGGCGAGGGGGTGGTCGGTGGGGAAGTCGACCTCGAGCTTGGTCGTGTTGACGCCGTCGCGCTCGTTCGGGACCCGGAAGGCCAGCTTCGTGTAGCCGCCCGCGGCGGCCTCACGCGGGTTCACGGTCACGTGGGCGAAGGCCGAGACGGCCGGCAGCACGAGGGCGGCACCGGCGGCGAGGGCGATGAACAGGGTGCGTTTCATGCGGAGTTGCTCTCCATCGGCACAGTCGGGCTACGTGGTGTGGCGGACGCCGAGAGTGGGAGTCGTTCGTCTGGAGGGGAAAGTTCCCCGGACGGGCCTGATCACAGCTGATGGTGTCCGGGGTGCCACGATGAGGCCATGCGCCGGATCGTCCTCGCCGCCACTGCCGCCCTCGTCTGGCTCGGCGTCGCCGCCGCCCCCGCCTCGGCCCACAGCGTGTCGGGGGTGAGCGCCAGCAACTACCACACCCACCTGACGGGGGTCACGCCCGAGGTGGCGGGGCTCGAGGTGAAGGTCATCGAGGCCGGCAGCCGCCTCCAGGTCACGAACCACACCGGCCAGGAGGTCGTCGTCCTGGGCTACAAGGACGAGCCCTACCTCCGCATCGGCCCCGACGGCGTGTTCCAGAACAAGCTGTCCCCGGCGACGTATATCAACCAGACGAGGAAGGGCAACCAACCGCCCGCCTCGGCCACCGACGCCAAGGTCGGCGACACGGACTGGGAGAAGGTCTCGTCCAGCCCGGTGGCCCGCTGGCACGACCACCGGATCCACTGGATG
>JAUZEX010000119.1 GCA_030838815.1 Actinomycetota bacterium | reverse complement strand
TCCCGCCGCCGACGCAGGCCACGACGTACTCGGGGTCGGCGCCACCCAGGATCTCCCGGCACTGGGCCCGGGCCTCGTCGCCCACCACCCGCTGGAACTCCCGCACCATCCAGGGGTAGGGGTGGGGCCCCACCACGGAGCCGATGCAGTAGTGCGTGTCCTCCACCGTGGCCACCCAGTCCCGCAGGGCCTCGTTGATGGCGTCCTTCAGGGTGGCGCTCCCGGCCTGCACCGGCACCACCTCGGCGCCGAGGAGTCGCATGCGGAAGACGGTGAGGGCCTGGCGGTCGACGTCGACCGCGCCCAAGAACACCTTGCACCGCAACCCCAACAGGGCGGCGGCGGTGGCGGTGGCCACGCCGTGCTGGCCGGCGCCGGTCTCGGCGATGACCGCCGTCTTGCCCATGTCGCGGGTGAGCAGCGCCTGGCCCAGCACGTTGTTGATCTTGTGGGAGCCGGTGTGGGTCAGGTCCTCGCGCTTGAGCAGGACCCGCAGCCCGAGCCGTTCCGACAGGCGGTGGCACTCGGTCACCGGTGTCGGGCGGCCGGCGTAGCTGGTGAGCAGTGCGGCGAACTCGTCCCGGAACGAATCCGACGACCAGGCTTGGCGGAAGGCGGCCTCGAGGTCGATGAGCGCGGGGATGAGCGTCTCGGGGACGTACCGGCCGCCGAACTCACCGAAGCGGCCCCGGGCCTCGGGCTCCGGCCCCGGCGGGCCGAGCACCACCGGCTCCCCCCGGGCCGGGCTGCGTGTCTTTCCGGGGATATCCCGGACCCCAGGGGTCATGTCCCGTCCTCCGCCCAGTCGTAGGGACCCTCGTCGGTCGGGGTCCACCCTTCCTCGAGGGCCTTGCCGGCATCTCTGGCCCGGGCCACGAACAGCCGGACCTTGGTGGCGTCCTTCCGGCCCGGTGACGACTCCAGGCCGCTGGCGGCGTCCACGCCCCAGGGCCGGACCTTGCGGATGGCCTGCTCCACGTTGTCGGGGTTGAGTCCCCCGGCCAGGATGAGGCGCACCCCGTCAGGGGCACCCTCGGCCAGCGACCAGTCGAACACGGTGCCCGAGCCGGGTTCGGGGGCGTCGATGAGCACCACGTCGGCCGATTCCGGCCCGGTCCCGGCCCCGGCCAGCCGGGGGTCGCCGGCGGGCAGGGCCTGGATCACGAAGTGGACCCGCAGCCGCACGAGGCGGAGATCCTCGGCCGTCTCGCCGCCGTGGAGCTGGGCGCCCTTCAGGCCCGTCCGCCCGAGGATGTCGATGACCCGCTCCGGGGTCTCGTTGCGGAACACGCCGATCGTCAGGGTGTCGTGAGGCAGGCGCTTGACGATGTCGCGGACCACCTCGGGATGGACCTGCCGGGGGCTGGGGGCGAACACGAAGCCGACGGCGTCGGCGCCCATGGCCACCGCCAGCAGCGCGTCGTCCTCGTTGGTGACCCCGCAGACCTTGACGAACACCATCGCTTCCCTAAACGTCGACGAGCTGGCCGTGGAGGTACGAGTCGTAGGCCGAGAGGTCGAGCAGGCCGTGACCGGAGTAGTTGAACAGGATGACCCGCTCCTCCCCCGCCTCCTTGGCCGCCAGCGCCTCGTCGATCACGGCCCGGATGGCGTGCGCCGTCTCGGGGGCGGGGATCGTGCCCTGGGTGCGGGCGAACTGCACGGCGGCCTCGAACACTTTGCCCTGCGGGTAGGCGATGGCCTCCATCCAGCCGTTCTTCACCAGGTTGCAGATGATGGGGGCGTCGCCGTGGTAGCGGAGGCCGCCGGCGTGGATGGGCGGCGGGATGAACTCGTGGCCCAGGGTGTACATGAGGATCTTCGGCGTCATGCCCGCCTCGTCGCCGAAGTCGTACTCGAAGCGCCCCTCGGTGAGCGTGGGGCACGACGACGGCTCGATCGCCACCAGCCGGGGCCCGCTCCCGCGAGCTCCGGCGCAGTCGGGCACGAACGGGAGGGCCAGGCCGGCCAGGTTGGAGCCGCCGCCGCAGGAGCCGATCACGACGTCGGGCAGGCCCTCGCCGGCCTGCTCCATCTGCTGCTTGGCCTCCAGTCCGATGACCGTCTGGTGGAGCAGCACGTGGTTGAGCACCGAGCCGAGCGAGTAGTGGGTGTCGGGGTGGGTGGCGGCGTCCTCCACCGCTTCGCTGATGGCGATGCCGAGGGACCCGCCGGTGTCCGGATCGCGGGCCAGCACCGCCTTGCCGGCCTGGGTCCGGTCGGAGGGGCTGGGCACGACCTGGCCGCCCCAGGTCTCCATCATCACCCGGCGGTAGGGCTTCTGGTGGTACGACGCCGCCACCATGTAGACGAAGCACTCGAGCCCCAGCAGCTGGCAGGCGAACGACAGTGCGCTTCCCCACTGGCCGGCGCCGGTCTCGCTCGCGATCCGGCCGATCCCTTCGGCCTTGTTGTAGTAGGCCTGGGCCACGGCGGTGTTGGGCTTGTGGGAGCCCGCCGGCGAGACCGACTCGTCCTTGAAGTAGATGCGCGCCGGGGTATCGAGCGCCTGCTCGAGCCGCGCGGCCCGGTAAAGGGGCG
>JAUZEX010000082.1 GCA_030838815.1 Actinomycetota bacterium | reverse complement strand
CGCCTCCGGTGGCGTGTACGTCATCGACGCCCGCGTCGACCGGGAGGCCATGAGCGAGATGTACCGCAAGCTCCTCCTCGGCGAGCCGAACCGGGCGCCCCATCAGCGGGAGACGAAGGAAGTGCGGCCGTGAGCAACGGGGTCATCGTCGGCGCGTCGCGCTGCGCCGACTGCGGCGAGGTCCGGCTGCCGGCCGTGGAGCGCTGTATGAGCTGCCGGTCCACCGATGTCATCGCCTGCGAGGTGGGGGGAGCCGGGCGGCTCCTGGCCGTGAGCCAGGTCCATACGCCGCTCCGGGACGGCCAGCCATGGCTGGCGGTGCTGGCCGAAGTCGACCGGGGCTTGAGGGTCGTGGGGCTCGGGCGGCCGCCGCTGGCCGTCGGGGACGACGTCGTCGTCGTGGCCGAGCAGGAAGGCGTGCCCGTCTTCGCCGGCGGGGGAGGAGCCTGATGGCCGCCCCCGACACCGTCATCGCCGGCGTCGGCGTCGAGCCCTTCGTCGGGCGCAGCGACCGCGGCGCCGACGCGCTGGGCCGGGCGGCGCTGGCCCGGGCGCTGGCCGACGCCTGGGTCGACCTCGACGACGTCGACCTCTTCGTCTTCGGGTCCCGCTTCGAGCATCCCGCTCTCGGCCAGCGGGTGCTCCTGCCGCTGGGCGCGACCGGACCGACCATCCTCAACACGGAGAACGCCTGCGCCTCGGGGACCTCGGCGCTGGAGATCGCCGCCGCCTACATCCGGGCCGGCATGGCCACGATCGCCGTGGCCGTCGGAGTCGAGCACCCCAGCGACCTCGGCAGCTCCATCCCGTTGCCGCAGTGGGACAAGCTGGCCCGGGTGGGCATCTCCCATCCCGTCCGCTACGCCCTCGAAGCGGCGAAGTACTGCGCCGAGCATGGCGTCGACCCCGCCTCCCTGGCCGGCGTGACGGTGAAGAACCGGACGCACGCAGCCAAGAACCCCGCCGCCCGCTTCCAGGCCCCGGTCACTCTCGAGGAAGTCCTCGCCAGCCCGGTGGTGGCCGAGCCGCTCCACCGGCTCCAGTGCTGCGCCAACGCCGACGGGGCGGCGGCCGCCGTCATCACCACGGCCGAGGTCGCCCGGAGCCGGGGCGCGGAAGCGGTCCGCATCCGCGCCCTGGTCAGCGGCTCCGGCGCCCGCTACGACCGCCACATCGACCTCCCCACGGTGCAGCGTCTGGCCCTGGCGGCGTTCGAGGAGGCCGGGATCGGCCCCGCCGACGTCGACGTCGCCGAGGTCTACGACGCCTTCGTCATCCTCGAGGCCCTCAACACCGAGCGGCTGGGGTTCGCCGCCCCGGGCACCGCGGCGACCCGCATCGCCGCCGGCGACTTCACCCTCGGCTCGGCGACAGGGCCGGTCACCAACCCCGGCGGCGGCCTGCTCGGTCGGGGCCACCCGCTGGGGGCGACCGGGCTGGCCCAGGTGGCGGAGATCGCCGACCAGCTCCGGGGTCGGGCCGACGGACGCCAGGTCGAGGGGGCGTCGGTGGGGCTGGTGCAGACAATGGGGGGCAACGTGCGGGACCTCGAGTTCAACGCCGGTGCGGTGATGGTGCTGTCCCGATGACCGCCACGCTCATGGACACCGGCTGGGACACCCGATCCGACCTCGAAGCGCTCCAGCTCGACAAGGCCCGCCGGCTGCTCGAACGGGCGGCGGCGAACCCGTTCTACGGGCCGCGACTGGCCGCGGCCAGAATCAGCGCCGACCGCCTGACCGACCTGGCCCGGTGGCGCGACGTCCCGGTCGTCGACAAGGCGGCCCTGGTGGGCGACCAGGAGGAACATCCGCCCTTCGGGCGGCGCCTCGGCGTCGACGCCGCCGCCGTCCGACAGGTGCACCTCACCTCGGGCACCTCGGGCTTCGGGCAGGAGGCCTTCGCCCTCGCCGACGAGGACCTCGACGTCTCCGGTGCCACCTGGCGGTGGGCCTTCGACGACGTCGGCCTCCGACCGGGCGAGCTCTTCGTCACCTTCTACCCGATCACGTTCCTGGCCTACGGCCGGTCCGTGCTGGAAGGCAGCCGGGTCACCGGCGTGCCGGTGTTCTCCATGGCCGGCGTCGACCGGTCGCTGGCCCTCGGCCTCCTGCGCCGGCTCCAGCCGGCGGCGTTGGGCGCCCGTCCGGCGCTGTTCGGGCTGCTGGCCGAAGAGCTCGCCCGCAGCGGGATCCCGCCCCGGGAGGCCTTCCCGTCCCTGTCGGCGGTGGTGTGCTCCGGCATCGCCCCGGCCGTGGTGACGGCCACCGAAGCGGAATGGGGCGTCACCGTCCACGAGGTCTACGGGTCGTCGCAGGCCGGCGGCCTGATCGCCTGCACCGGTCCCGACGGCGCCGCTCCCGGCGCCATGGCGGGTGTGATGCGGCTCATGGAACCGCACTTCCTCGTCGAAGCGGTGGACCCGGAAACGCTCGAACCGGTGGAGGAGGGCGAGGCGGAGCTGCTCCTCACCTGCCTCGACCGGATCGCCTCGCCGGTGATCCGCTTCCGGACCCGGGACCGGGTCCAGATCGTGCCGGCGGGCTCCTACGGGGAACGCCGCCCGCTGCGGGGAATCCGGTGCGGGGCGGTCGACCGGTTCGACGACATGCTGAAGATC
>JAUZEX010000034.1 GCA_030838815.1 Actinomycetota bacterium | reverse complement strand
CCGAGTACCAGATCGGAGCGGCGCCCGGCAGTTGCTGCGTGCGGTGGAGATGGCCGAGTGCGACGTAGTGGGCGCTGGCCGGGAAGGCGGTCGGGTCGACGTAGTAGTCCTCGATGGTCTGGGCGTCGCGCTCCCCGCCGCCGAGGCGGCCGCCCCGCACCATGGCGTGGGCGACGACGACGTTGACGGTGCCGGCCCCGAACCCGGTGCAGAGCCCGGCGAGCAGCAGCCGGCAGCGTTCGGCGTAGGTACCGGCGTGCTGGGCGGCGTTGTCGCCCATGAGCTGGGCGGCCCGCACCACATAGCGCTGGGAGAGGAACGGGAGCGCGGCCACCTTCACCGCTTCGCCGCCAGCGGTCGTCACGTCGACCACGCCGCCCTCGTCGGGCCGGCGCGGCCGGCCGAGGACGGTGATGCCCGCCGCCGCGGCCAGGGGCCGCAGCGCTTCGAAGTGGGCCGCGTTGTCGTGGTTGCCGGCGACGACGACGACCGCGGCGCCGGTGTCGCGCAAGGCCAGCAGCGTCGACCACACGAGGGCCTGCGCCTCGGGGGGTGCCACCGCCGACTCGTAGAGGTCGCCGGCCACGACCACGAGGTCGACCGCTTCCCGGCGGGCCAGGTCGACCAGGCCCCCCAGCACCGCCCCCTGCTCCTGGAGGCGCGGTACCCCCTTGAGCACTTTCCCCACGTGCCAGTCGGACGTGTGGAGCAGCTTCACGACAGCCCCTCGAACGGGTCGGGCCCGCCGGCCGGGGCGGCCCGTTCGTCGGGCCGGGTGGCCCAGGCCGGGAAGGGGAACTCCACCACGAGGGGCACGGGGATCTCGGGTTGGGACACGAACATGGTGCCGGGCTTGGCGATCGTGGCCCGGTCCCGCTGCACCGAGGGCAGGAACCCGTATTCGGGGCGGCCGGCCTCGGCGGCGTCGAGGCGGCCCACGACCCGGATCGAGGCGTTGGAGATGAGCCGGCGCTCGACCTCGCTGGCCGTCTGCTGGGCTCCGATGAGGATCATGCCCAGCGACCGGCCCCGCTCGGCGACGTCGAGGAGGATCTCCTTGATCGGCGACTGCCCTTCCCGGGGGGCGTACTTGTTGAGCTCGTCGAGCACGAGGAACAGCAGCGGTCGGGGCACGCCCGACGCCTCCTTGGCCTCGAAGGTGCGCTTCACGGTGACGCCGACCACGAACCGCTTGGCCCGGTCGGGCAGGTTGTGGAGGTCGACGACGGTGACCTGGGCGTCGGACGTGCGGATGGTGTGCCGGGCCCGGAGCGGAATGTCGGCCCGGATCAGGTGGCCGAGCCCCCGCTGCGACGACAGCAGCCGGCGGATGAAGGCGTTGATCGTCCCCATCGTCGTGGCCGGGGGAGTCCAGATCTGGTCCTGCAGACGCGCCAGCACGAGATCCACGAGCTCGTGGTAGGTGCGCAGCACCTGGCCGTCGACCTGCCAGGCGCCGTCGTCGCCGTGGGGCGAACCGTCCCGCTTGAGGATCCCGGCCACGTAGTGGATGAGCATCGTGTACTGGTGGCGGTCGTCCTCCGCCTCGGCGAACACGAACGGGAGCAGCTCCTCGTCGCAGAACTCGGCCAGGGTCCAGTAGTAGGTGTCGACGCCGGTGGTGCGGGTGGCGACGTCGGGCCCGGCGTTGGGGTCGTTGCGCCGCGGCGGGGCGTAGACGGCCACCGACGGGAAGGCGCCGACCGGCAGCCCGAGGGCGTCATAGCGCTCCCGGGCCTGTTGGGGGAGCCGGCGGTTGAGGTGGTCGAGGAACAGCAGGTCCTCGCCTTTCACGTTGAAGATCAGGGCTTTCGTGTTGTGGGCCTCGGCGCCGAGGACGCCGGAGGTGAACAGGCTGTAGAGCAGGAAGGTGGCGTAGGTGGTCTTGGTCGCCACGCCGGAGATCCCCGAGATGTTCACGTGGGCGCCCCGGGTGCCGTCGAGGAACTCCAGGTTGGCGAACAGCGCCTCCCCGTCGCGGCCCAGGCCGATCGGCAGCTTCACCGCCATCTGGTCGAAGTACAGCGCCTGGTCCCGCTCCTTGCCCTCCGCCCGCCGGACGACGCTGCCGGGCAGCGGCGGGACGAACACCTCCGGTTCGGTCCTGGTCGTCATGACCTCCGCCGCCTCCGACACCTGGGCCGGGAGGACGCCGTCCTCGATGAGGAACACGTCGGAGTCGAACCGGGCCCCCTCGTGGCGGGCCCGCACCTGGGTCACCACGCCCGACAACGACAGCGTCGTGCCGTCGGGCAGCACCCGGTCCGTCATGACGACGTCGTCGAGCTGGACGGTGCACCCGGGCCCGAGCGCGAACCAGAAGCCGAGCGGAGTGGCGTCCTCCGTTCCCAGTACGCGCCCCACGCCCCCCGATGCCGGACCCTCGCCCATGCCTCGGACCCTAGGGCAGAGGGTGTCCGCCGGGAAGAAGGAGGTGGAAGTCGCCGAACTCGTGGCCGTGGTAGCCGAGCGCGTGGGCGGTGGAGTAGCTCCGCTCGATCAGCTCCGGGCCGGCCACAGCGGCGATCAGCTCCAGGTGGGAAGCCTCCGGCTCGTGCCAGCCGGTGACCAGGGCGTCGACGGCCCGGACGCCGCGGTCGGGCGAGATCACCA
>JAUZEX010000877.1 GCA_030838815.1 Actinomycetota bacterium | reverse complement strand
GGCTGGCGCTGGAGGAGAAGGCCGACAAGCGCCGCCAGCAGACCCTGGAGCGGGAGCTGGAGTGGGTCCGCATGTCGCCCCGGGCCCGCCAGGCCAAGGGCAAGGCCCGCCTCACCGGCTACGAGGCGCTGGCCGCCGAGGCCGAGGCCGCCCCCGAACGGGGCGACAAGCTCGAGATCGCCATCCCGCCCGGCCCCCGGCTCGCCGACGTGGTGGTCGAAGCCGACGGCCTGTCCAAGGCGTTCGGCGACAAGCTCCTGATCGAGGACCTCACGTTCTCGCTCCCCCGGGGCGGCATCGTCGGCGTCATCGGCCCCAACGGCGCCGGCAAGACCACCCTGTTCCGCATGATCACCGGCGCCGAGAAGCCGGACGCCGGGGACCTGCGGGTGGGTTCGACCGTTCAGCTGGCCTACGTCGACCAGAGCCGGGAGACCCTCGACCCGCAGAAGACCGTCTACGAGGAGATCACCGGCGGCGTCGACAACCTGGTCGTCGGCGGCCGGGAGATCCACGGCCGGGCCTACGCCGGACAGTTCGGCTTCAAGGGCTCCGACCAGCAGAAGCCGGTGGCCCAGCTCTCCGGCGGGGAGCGCAACCGGCTCCACCTGGCCAAAGTGCTGCGGTCGGGAGGAAATGTCCTCCTCCTCGACGAGCCGACCAACGACCTCGACGTCGACACCCTCCGGGCCCTGGAGGACGGGCTGCTGTCGTTCCCGGGCTGCGCCGTGGTCATCAGCCACGACCGGTGGTTCCTCGACCGGATCGCCACCCACGTGCTGGCCTTCGAGAGCGACTCGCAGGTCCGATGGTTCGAGGGAAACTTCTCCGACTACGAGACCGACCGGAAGAAGCGGCTCGGTGCGGAGGCCCTCGAGCCCCATCGCATCAAGTACAAGCCGCTGGTCCGGTAGCGTTCCCATCGTGGAAGAGCATCTGCGTCACCTCCGCGACGAACTGCAGGCCGCCATCGGGCGGACGGACGAGGGCCACGAGGACCGGGAGGAGCTGACCCGCCTCCAGGGCGCGGTCGAGAGCCGCCTCGAGGGCGGCGACGGCGACGACGACTCGCACGGCCTCGTCGACTGGTTGGAGAAGACCGAGATCCGGGTCGAGTCCGACCATCCGACGCTGGGAGCGTCGATACGCCAGGCCATCCAGTCGCTGACCGCCACGGGGCTCTGAATCGCCGTCACGGCACCTTTTCGTGCCCGTTTGGAAAAAATGTGCCGTTCGGGAGGAATGGTCCCTTTCGCGCCGAATTTGACGCCAGGCGGAGGGACCGGTGGCGGAGTGGAGACCACACCGATGTCCGGCTGAGTGCCGCGGCGACACGTGCGGATCGCCAGCGCAGACCTGTTCTGAGTCCCGAGAAGCGAAGAACTCGTTCAGCCAGCCGCCGGGTGGGGGGCGGGAGCGGACTCCCGCTCCAGCCCCCTACCCGCGATCAGGCCGTGGGGATGGACATCGTCGGGCCCAGGGGGAACCGGGCCCGGACGGCGAGGCCGCCTTCGGGGCGGGCCTCGAGCCAGACGGTCCCCTGCAGCGACTCCACCAGCTGGGCCACGATCCACATGCCGAGGCCGGTCGAGCGGTGGGGGCCGAAGGCGGCCGACTTCTCGAACGCCCGGGGGGCGAACTCGGCCGGCATGCCCGGACCCCGGTCGAGGACGGACAGCTCGACCGATCCGTCCCTCTGCACCAGGCTCACCTCGACCGCGGCGTCGGGGGGCGAGTGCTTGTTGGCGTTCTCCAGCAGGTTGGTGAGGATCCGCAGGGTTTTCTCGCCGTCGGTGCGGAGCAGCGTGAGGCCGTCGTCGATGATCGAGACGAGCCGTTCTCCCGCCAGCCCGGCGGCGGCGCCGGCCGCCCGGACGAGATCGGGGACGTAGACGTCGGCCAGTTCCACCCGGCGGTCGGCGCCCAATGACTCCCGCACCGCCACCTCCCGCACCTCGCCGAGCATGGCCGACAGGTGGCGGGCGTGACGCTCGATGAGGCCGGCCAGGTCGGCTCGTTCCCGGGGGTCCAGCTCGGCCGAGCGCCGGGCCAGGGCGGTGGAGAGCGCCTCGATGGACGAGATGGGCGTCCGGAAGTCGTGGGCCAGGGCGTGCAGGAAGTCCCTCCGGGCCGAATCGACGCCCTCGAGGTGGAGCCGCAGGCGGTGCTCCTCGTCGAGGCGGCGGTGCTCCGCCTCCGCCTCCGCCTCGGCCTCGGCCCGGGCCTGGCGGGCCAGGTCGGCCGCCCGGGACAGCACGCCGACCAGGAGGGCGACGGCGATCATCAGCCACGACCACCAGGCGGCGTCCCGCACCCGCTCGTGCCACGGCAGGGCCGGGCGGGGCATCCAGAGGATGGCCGTGGCCAGCGATCCCGCCATGGCGGCGGCCACGGCCAGGGAGCGGGCCAGGTCGAACCGGATGGCGGTCGAGATCACCACGGTGATGGCGACGGGGATGATCGGGCTGTGGCCGGCTCCGGTGACCGCCGCCGCGGCGGCGACGAGAATGCCGGACAGGGCCGACAGCGCCCAGGCCGTCCAGAGGTTGGTGGCGCCCCGGCGGGCGTCGCGGCTCGTCTTCAAAAAAGCCAGCCACGCATACACAATGGAGACCGTGAGGACGATCCACGCCGCCCGGGGGTAGGGCACGGCGTCGCGGCCCTCGAAGGCCACGACCACCGCCATCGACGACGCGATGGCGAGGCGGACCCACGACACGAACCGCTCGGCAGCCACCCGGCTGTCCTGCACCACGAACCGGTGGCGAAGCGTCCCGAGCACGAGCCTCCCCCTGTCCCAACCGCGCTGCGTGCTGTCACCACTCTAAACAGCGCGCATGTCACCCCGCCTTCATGCGGGTCACTTAGGGTGTTGCCGATGCGTCGCCCGTCCCTAACGGCCCGGTTGGCCCTGTCCGCCATCCTCGTCGCCCTCCCGGCCTGCTCCAGGGGCGGGTCCGGCTCCGGATCGGCCTCGGGGCGTCACCCCCCGTCCAGCGGCGCGTCGGCGGGGAGCGTCTCGCCCGCCGCTCCCGGCGTCTACGTCCACACCGGCACCGCCGACCTGAGCCCGGCCGTGGCCGGGGTGCCGTCGCGGGTCTACGTCCCCAACAGCGAGAGCAACTCGGTCGACGTGATCGACCCGGTCACGTTCAAGATCGTCGACCACTTCGCCGTGGGGAAGGTGCCGCAGCACATCGCCCCGTCCTGGGACCTGAAGACGCTCTACGTCGACAACAACAACGGGAACTCGCTGACGCCGATCGACCCGATCACCGGCAAGCCCGGCGTCCCGATTCCGGTCGACGATCCCTACAACCTCTATTTCACCCCCGACGGCGCCCACGCCATCGTCGTGGCCGAGGGGTTACGCCGCCTCGACGTGCGGGATCCCCGCACCTGGGCGGTGGAGAAGAGCATTCCGGTCCCCTGCGACGGCGTCGACCACGGCGACTTCACCGCTGACGGCAAGCAGATGCTGCTGTCGTGCGAGTTCTCCGGCCAGCTGCTCCGGCTCGACGTGGCCAAGCTGGAGTTCACCGGCACCATCCCCGTCGGCGGGTCACCGGTCGACGTGCGCCTCTCCCCCGACGGATCCGT
Source organism: Actinomycetota bacterium (assembly GCA_030838815.1). Taxonomy (GTDB): domain Bacteria; phylum Actinomycetota; class Acidimicrobiia; order IMCC26256; family BP-133; genus BP-133. Next base: position 1,378 of record JAUZEX010000877.1, on the reverse strand, counting down.
CTTCCTCGTCGCCAACCAGAAGCGCGACGGGGTGTCGGTCATCGACCTCGCCGCCCTGAAGGAGACCGCCTTCATCCCCACCGGCAAAGGCACCCACGGCCTCTACCCGAGCCGCGACGCCAGGGTGTTCTACGCCTCCAACCGGCTCGACGGGTCGATCTCGGTCATCGACGCCGCCACCCGCACCGTCACGGCCACCTGGAAGATCGGCGGCAGCCCCGACATGGGCGGGGTGAGCATCGACGGCACCCGGCTGTGGCTGACCGGCCGCTACCACCGGTCGGTGTACGTGATCGACACCGCGACGGGCAAGCTCCTCCACACGATCAAGGTCGGGAAGGGCCCCCACGGGCTCTGCTTGTTCCCCCAGCCCGGCCGCTTCAGCCTCGGACATACGGGAAACTTCCGCTGACATAAGGTTTTCCCGTAATCGCCGCGTCACCTGCTGGTCGGGATTTCCTGTGGCGCGGGGCACCCGGGCGTGCCATGCTCCCCGCTCCGTGCCCTCCCCAGAGCGACGTCCCCGGCACTCTGCACGTTTCCTCCTCGCCCTCGCGGCGTCCGTCGGCGCGGGGTTGGCCCTGGCCGCCGGAGCGCTGGCCGAGGCCGGCCGGGGCACGGGCGGGACCGCGGCCCGGAGCAGCTCCGCCGCCCCTGCGCCCGGCCCGTCCATCCCGCTGCCCGGTGGGGCCGGCTACTGGCTGGCCGGAGCGGACGGCGCCGTTTTCACCTTCGGCGACGTCGGCTTCTTCGGTTCGAAGGGGAGTGCCCCTCCGGGCCGCGGCGTCATCGGGATGGCCCCGACACCGACCGGCGGCGGCTACTGGCTGGTGACGGCGGACGGGACCGTCTTCCCGTTCGGCGATGCCCGCTCCTTCGGCTCCGCCCGCGCTGTCACCCGACCCGTCGTCGCCATGGCTGCCACCCCGACCGGCGCCGGGTACTGGCTCGTGGCGGCGGACGGAGGCGTCTTCACCTTCGGCGACGCCCGCTTCTTCGGCTCCCGGGCCGGCGCCGCCACCCGGCGGGCGAAGCCGATCGTCGGCCTGGCCGCCTCGCCCACCGGCGGCGGCTACTGGCTCGTCGACAACGCCGGGGAGGTGTTCCCGTTCGGTGACGCCCGCCCGTTCGGGTCGATGGCCGGCGCGCCGTTGGCCCGGCCGGTGGTCGGCATCGCCACCGCCCAGTCCGGCAAGGGCTACTGGTTGGCGGCGGCGGACGGAGGCGTCTTCTCCTTCGGCGACGCCCGCTTCTTCGGCTCCCGGGCCGGCGCCCCGCTGACCCGCCCGTCGGTGGGGATGAACACGACGCCCGACGGAGCCGTCTACAGTCACCTCGGCGCCGCCGGAGGCGTGTACACCTTCGGCGACGCCCCCGT
>JAUZEX010000871.1 GCA_030838815.1 Actinomycetota bacterium | reverse complement strand
AGGTGGATCAGCGCCAGGCAGGCGGTCGCCTTGGCGGCCAGGTTCTCCAGCACAACCGCGGCGGAGAGCGCTTCGTCGCCGTCGTGGGCCCGGCGCATGGCCGCCGCCGGCGCGGCCCCGGACCCGGATACCACCGCCAGAGCGCCGGGCTCCGCCGCCACCGCCTCGGCGTCCCCGCGGGCCGTCTCGATCCGGTCGAGGTCGAACCACTTGGCCATCGGATGAGCCGCCAGGGCGGCCAGCGCCGCATCGGCCGCCTCGGGCCCGAGGGCCAGGAGCCCGAAGTGGTCCATGGCCGCCATGAGGCCGAGGAACTCGGCCTCGGGCATCATCTCCCCCGCCGGTCCGAAGCGCCCGGCCGCTTGCGCCGTTGCGGTGGCCGGATCGGTCCAGGGCCGGGGCGGTAGCGCCCGGGGATGGATCGAACCGAGATAGGCCTGGTGCGGCGCATAGGCGACCGCCTCGGGAAAGGCCCGCAGCGCAGCCAGGAAGCGGGCCTCCAACTCGGGCTGGCCGTCCAGCGTGCGAACCGGTTTGGAGCCGAGGCGAGCAAGGCCGGGTGTGTGGGCCAGCACCTGGCTCGCAGCCACCACCGCCGGACGGGCCGCGCTCACCGGGCGCTGACCCCTGGCTTCGGCTCACGCCCGGAACCAGTCGACATCGGGTCGGCCCCTTCCACTTCGAAGACGGTGGGGCCCTCGACAGCCGTGGAGACGGCCACCAGGGCGCGTTCCAGGAGGCGGCGGCGCCAGGCGCGCTCCGCCTCGGGGGCGAGGCTCGGATCGCCGGCGGGATAAGGGATTCCCCGGGTCGGGACGATGCGTGGCGCGCCCACCCGCTGGGCGATGCCGACCAGGTTGCACAGCAGTGCCGTGGGGATCCCGGCCCGTTCCAGTTCTTTCGCCAGCGTTGACCCGCAACGCGTTCCGGTCCCTCAAGTGGCGGTGAGGATCGCCGCCCTCACCTCCGAGGAGCGCAGGTCGGCGGCCCACTCGACACCGAAGCGCCGGGCGTTCGCGACCGCAGTCCCATTACCGACCGTGACCAGGTACTCCCCGTGGAGGCGGCCGATGGCGCCTTCCCGTTCCAGCGCCCGGGCCACGTCGAGGGGGAGGATCCGGTGCGGGTCCTCGTTGGCCCACACGGTGGAAAAGCCGCCGTGGGTGGAGCGCCACCGGCCCGCCGGCAGGGCGTCGACGCCGTCGATCGGGTAGCGGAGCCAGCGCGTCGCCCGGGCCGACTCGAGCCCGTCCGGATTGCCGTCGGGAACAAGCGCTCCTTCGGTGAGCAGCGCGACCACGGCCGTGGACGCGTCGCTGATCGGTGCCGCCGGGGTGACGCGGTCGAAGCGGGGCAACGGCACCTCGCTCCGTTCACGGTCCCCGCCGAGGCGGGCCAGGGCCAGGTTCACGGCCCGGACCGCAGCGGAGGCCTCGGACATGACGCCGCGGCGGGGAACGCGCCCCGCCCGGCCGTCGGCTCGGGTCAGGGCCTGACCGGCGGCCACTTTCCGCACGGCCGGCGCCAACCGGTCGAGGGAGGGCTTCATCTCCCGGCTGGTGGCGCCGGAGGCGACCACGGGCGCGCCGTCCGCCTCGTCGAGGCCGGGATTGTCCTCGTGCATGGCCGCCAGCGCCGCCCAACCGGCCCGGCCGGCGGCGGCGGCCACCCGGGCGCAGGCCAGCCCGTAGCGGCCGCTCCCGAAGGCGGGGCCGGCCACCACAACATCGGGCTTCGCCTGCGCCATCAGGGCGACGATCTCGTCGGCCGCGTCCGGGCGTCCGGCGGCGTAGTCGTCGCCGCACCACACGGTGGCCACGATCTCAAAGCCATCGCCGAGCAGGGTCTGAAGCCGCCGCCCGGGGCCGATCGGGCCGGCGACGAAGCACGGGGGGTTCCCGGCTGCCTCCTCACCGCCCTGCCCGGCAAAGAATTGGTTCACGTAGTGGACGACTCGCGTCACGCCGCCTCCCGGCAGGTCAGGCGGCCCCACCCGAGGGGGCTGAGGGCGCAGTAGACGACGGCGGTGGGAACGTCGAGGGCGGCGGTGGCCGCCGTCCCGACGAGGTCGATCCGGGCTCCGCCGAGGGCGCGCTCGACGGCCGGCAGGGTGAGGCGCTCGTCGTAGTTCCCCGTGCTCACCATCGCCGTGGCCCGCTCGGGCGGGACGACGACCGGCGGGGCGGTGCCCTCGGCGCCGGCCATCTCGGCGAAGAGGCCGACGGCGGTGATCCCGAGGTCCTCGAGGGCGTCCATCTTCAGCGCCATGTCGCCGTCGGCGTTGCCGCCGCCCTCCTTCGTCACCACCGCGGCGTCGAACCCGGCCGCGGCGCACACACGAGCGGCGTGGGCCGAGATCAGCTCCTTGCCGGCCTGGTCGACCGGTTCGGGGGAGAGCACCACCCCGGCGAAGACGAGGTCGCGGCCGTGGCGGGCCCGGAGGGCCTCGACCACCGGATGGTTCTGGTGGAGGAAGGTCGGGTTCTTCAACCCGGGATGGCCGAACTGGCCGCTCACCACCGCGCCGTCGTCGAGATCGCCGGCGTCGACGAGGGTGGGCAGCGAGGCCCCGAAGCTGCGGCCGTAGACGAAGACGTCCTTGAAGCGGCCCTGGGTCTGGAGGTTGGTGACCACCCCGACCCGGGGGAGGTCCCCCTGCCGGCCCGGGCTCCCGCCGGAGACGGCCTCGACGGCGTCGGGCGGCCCGTCGCCCGCCGCGGCGGCGTCAGCCAGACGGACGGCCAGCCGCAGGACGCCGCGCCGGAGGGCGTCGTCGACGTCCTCCCAGGCCGCCCCGTCGGTCGGTTCGAACTCGACGACGAGGTTGTGGGTCCCGCCCAGAGGGGAGAGCGCGGCCGCCGGGCCCGACATCTCGACGATCGCCTCCTGGGCCCGGGGAAGGTACCCGGCGGCCACCACCGCCGTCCCCCGCAGCGCGTGCGTCTCGCCCCGCCCCTGGGGTCGGGCCCGGCCGACGAAACCGGGAAAGATCCCGCCGCCGCCCGGTCCCTTGGTGCGGGGTTCGACGGCGTCGAGCACCTTGACGATGCGGACGGACTCGCCCGGACTCGCCCACGACAGCCTGGTCGAGCCGAGGGCGGGATGCGCCAGCAGCCCGCCCGCCTCCTCCCGGGACACCGTGAGAACACCGTGGGTGAAGGAGGTCACGGGTCCAAAGGCGACCGCCCGCGCCACCCGGACGACTCGGCTGAGCGTCGCACCGGCTGCACCGGGACCGAGCCTTGCCGCCCGCTCGCTCACCGCCCTCCTCACCGGCCCAGGGTGGAGCCCGCCGTGAGCGTAAGGAAGCCCGCCGGTGAAAAGATCCCCCGGCGGAGTGACAGTCGGGGCCTCACCTGCCTCCCCCGAAGGAAAACTCGGGGGTCGCCGGATCTGCGCCTCCCGGCCCCTCAGGTGTCGAGCGTCACGTCGAGGCCGTAGTTCTGGAGCTTGCGGTAGAGGGTCGCCCGGTGGATCCCGATCAGGTGGGCGGCGCCGTCCTTGTTGCCGGAGGCCTCGGCGAGGGCGCCGAGGATCACGTCGACCTCGGCTTCCTCGAGACGGGTGAGGGGGCGCCGCCGCACGCTGCGGAGCAGCTCCTCGGGGAGCGCGTCGGGGTGGACCTCGGCCTGAGGCCCCAGCCGGCGGATGAGGTCCTCGACGACCTGCTCGAGCTCCTTCACGTTGCCCGGCCAGAGGTACTGGCCCATGATCTCGAGCGCCTCGGGTGTCCACACCAGCCCGCCGGTTCCGTGCCGGGCGTCGAAGTGGCCGGCGAGCAGGGAGACGTCCGGGCCGCGATGCCGGAGGGCGGGGACGTGGATCCGGTCGGTGAAGAACCCGTCGGCGTCGAGGCCATCGCCCGGTCGTCCGCTGCGGTCCGAACCGACCGCCGTGGCCAGGCTCGGGACCGGGCAGCGCCCAAGGAGGTCGACCAGCGGTTCAAACGCCTCCGGTTCGAGGCGTTCGAGGCGGACGACGACGACCATGGAGTCGTCCGACAGCTGACCGAGCGTGGCGGCGACGTGCTCCAACCATCCGGTGACGCCGAGCGCCCCGGACTCAACGGTGTCCAGGATCGCCGGCACCAGGCCCCGGACGGCGACGACGGCCAGCGCCACATGGAGCTTCCCGGCGCCCCGCTCACCGGTGATGAGCCCGTGCCCGTCGCTCAGGCCCAGCGCGGCGACCTGGTGCTCGACGTGGCGCCAGCCCGCACTCGACCCGACGAGCCCCGAAGGTCCCCAGTCCGGCAGGGAAGGCGGTTTCGGCGGACCGGCCACCGCCGAGGCCCGCAGCAGCAGCAGTCCGCCCGCCTCGTCGGCGGGCAGATCGAGATCGCGGCACTCGGCGACGACCACTCCTCCGTCGGTTCCAGCGAGTTGCAGGGTGGCCGGGAGCGGACCGGCGGTCGTCACGCGGTCCCACAGCGGGACGAGGTTGAGGCCGGCCAGCAGGCGCATCGCAGCCCGGTTGCTGATGAGGGTGTCGGCGCCGAAGCACACGACACCGTGGTCGGTGCTGTCCCTCGCCCGGAGGAACTGCTCCAGCAGCAGGTATTCGACCACCACGGAATCCTCGGACGTCCGGCTGTGCGGCGGCGGGGGATCTCAGCCGACCAGCGCCAGGCCGGCCGGTTCGGGCAGGAGATGCCCGAGCTTTTCCCGCTTGGCGTCGAGGTAGCGGCGGCTGTGGGGCGTGGGCGGGATGCAGACGGGAACCCGCTCGATGACGTCGAGGCCGTGATCGGCGAGGGCCTCGCACTTGTCCGGGTTGTTGGTCATCAGCCGGACGGACGTCACGCCGAGATCGCGCAGGATCTGGGCGCCGATCCCGTAGTCCCGGTCGTCGACGGGGAAGCCGAGCTCGACGTTGGCCTCGACGGTGTCGAAGCCGATGTCCTGCAGGGCGTAGGCGCGCAGCTTGTGCCCGAGGCCGATGCCGCGCCCCTCGTGGCCCCGGAGGTAGACGAGCACGCCCCGTCCCTCGGCCGCAATGCGGGCGTGGGCCAGGCGAAGTTGCGGTCCGCAGTCGCAGCGGCTGGAGGCGAGGACGTCGCCCGTGAGGCATTCGGAGTGGACGCGGACGAGGACGGGCTCCGGCCCCCGCACGTCGCCGTAGACGACGGCCACGTGCTCGATCCCGTCGAGGACCGACTCGTAGGCGTGGACCGTGGTCGGACCGTGCTCGGTGTGGACGGCCGCCCGGCCCGACCGGCGGACCAGGCACTCCGACCGGCGCCGGTAGGCGATCAGCTGCTCGACGGTGATGACCACGAGACCGTGACGGCGGGCGAACTCGGCGAGCTGGGTGGCCCGGGCCATGGTGCCGTCGTCATTGACGATCTCGCACAGCACGCCGGCCGGGCTGCAACCGGCGAGGCGGGCCAGGTCGACGGCCGCTTCGGTGTGGCCGGGCCGCTCCAGCACCCCGCCGGGCCGGGCCCGGAGCGGGAAGACGTGGCCGGGGCGGAGGAAGTCGCCCGCCGTTGCGGCGGGGTCGACGAGGGCGCTGATCGTGGCTGCCCGGTCGGCGGCCGAGATCCCCGTTCCCGTCCCCGGTCCGTAGTCCACCGACACGGTGAAGGCCGTCCCCATGCTGTCGGAGTTCTGCGCCACCATCATCGGGATCTCGAGCTCGTCGAGCCGCTCGCCCGTCATCCCCACGCACACCAGCCCGCTGGTGTGGCGGATCATGAAGCTGAGCGCCTCGGGGGTGGCCCGGTCGGCGGCCAGGATGAGGTCGCCCTCGTTCTCCCGCTCCGCGCTGTCGAGCACGACGACGAATTCGCCCCGGCCCAGAGCGAACAGCGCCTGTTCCACCGTTCCGATGGGGGCGCTCGTGAGGTCCACCGTGCTGTTCACTCCGTCTCCTCCGGCTGGGGCTGGACTGTGTCACCCCACCGTACGGAAAACGGAAAATGGCCGGACGTCGCATTCTGCGAAAGCCGGCGGTGCCGATTAGAAGATGTGGCTCTCCAGGTCGAGCCCGTACCCGGCGATCTTGCGGTACAGCGTCGCCCGGTGCATCCCGATGAGCTGGGCTGCCACTTCCTTGTTGCCGTTGGCCTCGGTCAGCGCGGCGAGGATCACGTCGACCTCGGCCTGCTCGAGGCGGCTGAGCGGCCGGCGCACGGCCGTGCGGCGCAGCTCCTCGGGGAGTTGGGCGGGGGTGACCTCGGCCGTCGGGGACACCCGGGTCAGGAGCCCCCTGACGAGTTGCTCCAGCTCCCGGGCGTTCCCGGGCCAGAAGTAGCGCTGCATGAGCTGCAGGGTGTTGCTGGCCCAGGCCAGGCGGCCGGAACCGTGGCGGCTGTCGAAGTGGCGGGCGAGGACGGCGAGGTCCTCGGGCCGGTGGCGGAGGGCGGGGACGTGGACCCGGCCGGTGAAGATCCCGGTCGGGTCGAGCGACCAGGCCTCCGACCGGGCACTGTCGGCCCGCACCGCCGTAGCGAGGCTGGCGACGTCGTGGCCGTCGAGGATGCCGGCCAGCGACTCCACCGTGTCGGCCTCGAGCCGTTCGAGGTGCGTGACCACGACGGCCGAGCCCGCCGGCGCGTCGGCCAGCGCCTGCCCGACGGTCTTCAGCCAGTCGGCCGGGGCGAGGACATCGGCGTCGACCGCCTCGACGACGACGGGCTTCAGCCCTCGGAGGGCGGCGATGGCCCGGGCGACGGCCAGCTTGCCGACGCCGCGCTCACCGGTGATGAGGACGTGCTCGTCGGCGGCGGCGACCTGGGCGCTCTCGTGGTCGAGCGCCTTCCACGACGAGCTCGCCCCCACCAGGCCGGCCAGGCGCGGCTCGCGGGTGCGGCGGCGGCGCTCCGGCAGCTCCGCCCGGTCCGACGACCGGATGAGGAGGAGGCCGCCGTAGGCTTCGCCGCCCGCCATCTCGAGGCCGCGGCATTCGGCCACGAGGCTGCGGCCCTGGGGGCTGTCGAGGTGCACGGTGGCCGACGAACCGCCGTCGCGCAGCGCCCGGGCCACCTCCTCCCACAGCGTCACCGGGTCGATCCCGGCCAGAAGGCGGGCGGCTGTCCCGTTGGTGATGACCGTCTCGGAGCTGAGGCTGACCACACCGTGGCGGCTGCCCTTGGACGCCTGGAGGAAGTGCTCGAGGAGGAGCCGCTCGACGACCGAGGCGTCCTCGAGGAGCTGCTGCTCGACCGCTTTGGCGGCGTCGAGGGCGATGGGGAGGAGCAGCTCGTTGGCCACGTTGGCGGGACAGGTGACGTCGAGCACGCCGACGATGCGGTGGGTGACGGGATGGCGGATGGGGGCGCCGGCGCAGGCGAGGTTGTTGAACGCCTCGGCGAAGTGCTGCCCGCCGATGAAGCAGACGGGCCGGGCTTCCTCGATCGGAGTGCCGACGCCGTTGCTTCCGACGAGGTCCTCGGCGAAGCCGAAGCCGGGAATGGCGCCGATGCGGTCGGTCGGCGCGGTCAGGGCCGGATCGCACAGCACCCGGTGGACGATGGCGCCCCGCTCGTCGGCCAGCCAGATACCGCTGGCCGTGTTCGAGAGGCGCTCGGCGAGGTGCTCCACGATCGGGCGGGCGGCCCGCAGCAGGGTCGTGGCCGGCCGCTCCTCGAGCTCCAAGCCCGTTGTGACGGTGGTCGGGTCGATGCCGGCCACCTGCGAGCGGCGCCATGACTTGACGAGGGTGTCGGCGACCCCGGCCAGGCTCCGGGCGTCCTCTCCCGTGAGGAACTTCTCGCGGGCCCGGAACACGACGTCCGGATCGATCATTTCCCCCCCTGAGTCGGCACCGTCCCGGGGACTCACAAACGCGGGCGGCGCCTATCTGAAGGCGACCTTACCCGGGGACCACCGCCGCCACAGTGTCGCATTCTGCGACAGGACCTGGCGGGCCGATCCAGCCGGACTTCCTGAGAGAACGCACCGGGTCGCAAGTTGCGACATCTGATCCGGAGTGCCGGTCGCCACACTTGGAAATACCCAGACCGGACATTTCGTACACAGCCTTTTTCGGCGGCGCCAGTCTTCGGCATTTCTCTTTTACTCGAAAGGATCCCCGATGGAATTCAGCTTTCTCACCCAGGGGTACGTGCCCGAATACCGGCGCAAGGACAACCCCAACGCCGAGCACGAGGTCCTCATCGAGGACTACGACCTGTGCCTGGCGGCCGACGAGGCCGGCTTCAAGTACGTGTGGCTCTCCGAGCACCACTTCCTCGACGAGTACTCCCACATCTCGGCCAACGACGCCTTCCTCGGCTCCCTGGCCCGGACGACCAAGCGGACCCACCTCGGCTCCGGCATCTACAACCCGCTGCCCAAGGTGAACCACCCGGCCAAGGTGGCCGAGCGGGTGGCGATGATGGACCACCTGACCGAGGGCCGCTTCGAGTTCGGGACGGGCCGCGGCGCCGGCAGCCTCGAGGTGACCGGCTTCCACGACGAGATGCAGCAGAGCGACGTCAGCGAGACGAAGGCCATCTGGGAGGAGACCATCGGCGAATTCGCCAAGATGTTCACCCAGGACACCTACGACGGCTTCGAGGGCAAGTACTGGTCGATGCCGCCCCGCAAGATCCTCCCCAAGCCGTACGGGGGCACGCATCCGGCCATGTGGTACGCCGCCGGCAACCCGTCCAGCTTCGAGATGGCCGGCCGCAAGGGCCTCGGCGTCCTCGGCTTCTCACTCGACAAGCTCGAGGTGACCGAGAAGGCGGTCGAGATCTACAAGAAGGCCGTCGCCAACGCCGAGCCCGTCGGCTGCTTCATCAACGACAACCTCCTCGTCGCCAGCGGGATCACCTTCCTCTCCGAGGACCGTGACGAGGCCCGCCGCAACGCCCTCGGCGAGCAGATCAACTACCACTTCAGCCAGGTCTTCCGCTACCACGACACCTTCCCCCGCCCCGAGGGCTTCCCGGTCTGGCCCGATGTGATGCCGGCGGTCGACGCCGCGGCCCTCGACGGGCTGATCCAGATCGGCGCGGCCCAGGTCGGCGACCCCGACGAGGTGCTGGAGCAGGTCAAGCGGTGGGAGGCCACCGGCTGCGACAACTTCATGGTCATGCGGGGCACCAAGACCAAGGAGCAGTGCCTCGACATGATCCGCCTCATGGGCGAGCACATCATCCCGAAGCTGGACAAGGACCCGGTGCACCGCACGACCCGCTTCCGCACCGAAGCGGCCGCGGCCTGACGGGCCGATCACCAGACGCCTGAGAGGGGAGACTCGGACATGACGACCACTGATGGGGCCGGGACGCGCCGGCGAACGTTCAAGAAGGCGGCAGTCGGCATCCTCGCCGCCCTGTCACTGGTCTCGGCCGGATGCGGCACGAGAACATCCGACGCCGAGCTGAAGGCCCTGCTGTCGCAGAACGCCTCGCAGACCGGCACCGCGTCGGGGGCGCTCCCCGGCGACGCGGCGACGGCGACCGGCAGCGATGCCGGCGCCGTCTCCGGCAGCGCCGAGGGAGCGCTGTCGTCGACCGGCGGCGCGGCGGGGACGGAGGCCGGCTCGGCCAACG
>JAUZEX010000869.1 GCA_030838815.1 Actinomycetota bacterium | reverse complement strand
ACCGGGCGGGGCCTCTCGAGCCTGACGACGACATGGTCGGCGCCGACCTTGCGCTGCTTCTCCTGCCAGCCGGCCGCCAGCAGCGTGGCAAGTTCGGCGGCGGCGCTCTTACGGAGGTGGGGGCTGCCCGGGCTCTTGCAGTAGAGCCGAACCACGGTCACCTCAATAGGGGCGTTGACGGGCACCACGGATCCTCCCGGAACACTCGATCTCGCGGCGCGTTGGCAGCACGACCCCGCGAGGGAGGGGCCGCACGCAGAACTGGCTCGTAGGGAGCGGGACGGAACGAGCCGCCGCTCCCTACCGAGCAGCTAGTTGATGACTCGGACGTTCTGCGCCTGCGGACCCTTGGGCCCGGAGGTCACCTCGAACTCGACCTTGTCGTTCTCCTGCAGGTTCCGGTAGCCGGAGCCGGAGATAGCGCTGAAGTGGACGAAGACGTCAGGACCGGACTCCTGTGTGATGAAGCCGAAACCCTTGTCACCGTTGAACCACTTTACGGTGCCGGTTGTCATGGACATTCCCTCCATTCCTGGCCCGATTCGAACTCGTGGTTCGCGCGGCCGGGCGGCGTGTTGCCGCCGAGGGAACTGCCCGCAACTGCGCTACGGAACACTCTGCCCTCAACGGGCCAGGGTAGCAGGGCGTCGGCCTGCCGGGCGCCGTTCCGACCAGCTGGGTGTACCTTCGATATATGAGCCGCAACGGCCCGGCCAAGATGGACGTCCGCACCGCATGGAATACCTGGACGACCAGTGGGTCACCGGAAGCGGCTGCCGAGTTCCTGGAACGCGTCGGGGCCTGGACGGACGGAACGGCGGCCCAGCTCACCCGGGGGGGCCGGGGCGAACGGCCCCTGCTGACCCGGGAGGAGGTCGTCGACCGGCTCCGGCACCACCTCGAGGTGCTGGCCGGCGGCGAACCCGTCACCTATGCCGAAGCGCTCGAACTGGCCCGCAAGGAAGTCATCGAGGAGCTCCGCCGTAAGCAGGCATGAAGCTGGCCAGGGCAAACTATGCCCTGGCCAGCCAGCCAACACTGACGCTCTGGAGATCGGTCCCTCGACCACCAGTTTCTGGATCAGCCGCCACCGCCGGGGATCGGCACGGGGATCGGGATCTGCTTGGGGTCGGGATTCGGCATCGGGGGGCTGGGAACAGGGGCCGGCGGTGCCGGCGGCCCGAACGTCGTCGCAGCATCGGCGGCGCCGATCCCGAATCCGGTCACTGACCCGACCATCGCGAACGACGCGATCGCAGATCCGACAGCGAGACGCCTGCAGGTCTTTTTGAACGTCATCATCGTCTTCACCTCAAATTTTCCATGAGCAGCTGAGTTGCCTCAATTATCCCAATACGCCCATTTGTTTAACCCCGGAGGGGGACGAACGGTGACGTCCGGCCGCCCGCCGTCGGGTAGTCCGTTTGCCAAGACGACACTTTGGGTTAACCTGGAGGGGTGGATCCGTTCAGTTCCAGCCTCGCCGCCGCCTCCGCCTCCCTGGGGAAGCTCAAGTGCGTCTGGGTCAGGAGCGCGGACGGCCGGCTGGAGAGCATCTGGGTCCCCGACTGGGAGCAGGACTGCGCCGAGCCGGAGAGGCCGGCGGGCGCCGCCGCCGCCTGACGCCCGTCAGCGGGCGGCGGACAGGCCGAGGTTGGCGAAGATCTCCCTCGTGGCCGGGCTGCGGTTGAGCGTGTAGAAGTGCAGGCCCGGGGCGCCGGCCTCGAGCAGGGCGCGGCAGAGCTCGGAGGCCACCTCCACCCCGATCCGTCGGACTTCGGCCGGATCTTCGGCCACTGCCTCGAGACGGGCGGCCAGCTCGGGCGGGAACTCGGCTCCGGACAGGGCAGCGAAGCGGGTGACCTGCGACAGGTTCGTCACCGGCATGATCCCGGGGAGTACCGGCCGGTCGACGCCCAGGCCCCTCAAGTCGTCGACGAGGCGCAGGTAGTCGTCGAGGCGGAAGAAGAACTGGGTGACGGCGAAGTCGGCCGCCGTCAGCTTGGCCGCCAGATGGCGGCGATCGGTCGCCAGGTCGGGTGAAGCGGGGTGGCCCTCGGGATGGGCTGCCACGCCGACCGAGAACGACCCGAGCTCCCGGGCCAGCTCGACGAGCTCGACGGCATGGGCGAAGTCGCCGGGCGGGAGGTTCAGCTCCGCCGGGGGGTCACCCCGCAGGGCGAGGATGTTCTCCACCCCCTCGTCGCGGTAGTGACCGAGGATGGCCCGCAGCTCGTCTTCCCGGTGGCCGGCGCAGCACAGGTGGGCCATCGGCGTCATGGCGGTCGACCGCAGGATGTCGACCACGAGGTCGTGGGTGCGCTCCCGGGTCGTCCCGCCGGCGCCGTAGGTGATCGACACGAACGACGGCCGGAGCGGGGCCAGCTCGAGCAGCGTCCGCTGCAGCTGGGCCTCCGCTTCGTCCGTCCTCGGGGGGAAGAACTCGAAGGAGAAGCAGCGCCCCTGGCCCAGAAGGTCGGAGATGCGGGTCACGGCCGGCCAGCGTAGGCGCGGCCGGCCGTGAGCTCCGCAGTCGGCTTAGTTGGTCGTGATCGTGTACGTGCCGCTGACCTGGGCGCCGCTGGGATCGGTCACGTGGAACTTGACCGTCCACACGCCACCCGGTGCACCCGAGAAGTGGAGCGCCCCGTTGGGCTCGATGCTGGCCAGGGAGGTGGCATCGACGCCGGGACCGTCGGTGCCGTCGTACCAGAACGCCAGCGGGTCTCCGTCCGGGTCGCGGGCCACGAGCTGGTAGTCCTTCGGGGTGTTGGCGGTGATCGAATCGCTGCCGCTGTCGGCGGTCGGCGTGCCGTTCTGGTACTGGAAGGTCAGCTTGGCCTTCACCGTCTGGTTGGGAGGCGTGCCGTTGTTGTCGTCGACGATCTGATAGTCGACCGGGGCGTCCCCGACGGAGCCCTTGACGGCGGCGAACGAGATGACGCCGCCCTGGCGGGTGAACGTCCCCACTCCGTCGACGGTGAGCGACCCGTTCTTCTCACCCACCATGGTGACCTGGCCGCTGTCGCCGAGGCTCACGCCCGGGGCGTGGGCGACGTCGCTCGAGCACGTCCCGGCGCCGCAGGTGAGGCTCACGTCGACGGCGGCGGGGACGAGGTCGGCGCCGGTGACCTTGATCGTCACGGTGCCCTCGGCGTTGTCGCCGTCGGTGTCGACGACCCGGTAGCGCAGCGTGTCGTTGCCCTTCTTGCTCGGGCTGTAGACGATGGAGTGGCCGTCGACGGACAGTGCGGCGGACCCGATGCTGGGCGAGCCCACGATGGACAGCGAGCCCAGCCCGTCGCCGATGGTGTCGTTGGCGAGCACGTCGATGGTCGTCGGCCCGCCGATCGGCACGCTCACCGTGTCGTTCACCACCCGGGGCAGGTCGTCGACGCTGCGGACGGTCACGTTCACCAGGCCGAGCGCCGTGTTCCTCTGGGAGTCGACGACCGTGTAGGTGAAGGAGTCATTGCCGTGGAAGTTGGGCGCCGGCCGGTAGCCGACGGTGCCGATGGCGAACGAGGCGGTGCCGTGGGCCGGGGTGGACACGCTCTGGACGGTGAGAGAACCGCCCTCGGGATCGACGTCGTTGACCAGGACGTCGACGGTCCCGGCGGTGTCCTCGTCGATGCTCAGGGCGTCATCGCCGGCCACCGGCGGGTCGCCGCCGTTCAGGGCGACCATGCTGATGATCCCGTGGGTGAGCTTCTGGGCCTCGGCGCCACCGAAGTACTTGGCGTCGCCGAAGGCGAAGACCGCGCCGTTGGAGCCCGTCATGTAGTAGCCCTTGCCGGTCCCCGAGGGGGCGATGTCGACGATGCGCTTGTCGCTCTTGCCGTCGGCCGCCGCGCCGTAGAACGCGGCGTCGCCGAAGGCGAAGACGCCCCCGTCGCCGGCCACCATCCAGTAGCCCCGACCGGACGGCGTGGCCGCTATCTGCTGGATGCGCTTGGCCAGTTTGAGCGACCCGGTGGAACCGAAGAACCCGGCGTCGCCGAAGGAGAAGATGCCGCCGTCGGACGCCGCCATCCAGTAGCCCCGACCGGAGGGGGTGGGCACGATGTCGACGATGGGCTTGTTCAAGTGCGTGGAGCCCATGGAGCCGAAGAAGGGGGCGTCGCCGAAGGAGAAGATGCCGCCGTCGGAGGCGACCAGCCAGTAGCCCCGGCCGGTCCGCGTGGCGGCCATGGCCACGATGGGCTGGTTGAGCGGCTTGCCGCCCATCGAGCCGTAGAAGGCGGCGTTCCCGAAGGCGAAGATGCCGCCGTCGGAGGCGACCATCCAATAGCCCCGCCCGTCGGGCGTGGCCGCCATACCGGCGATCGGCTGGTTCAGCGGGATGGAGCCGGTCGAGCCGAAGAAGCCGGACCGCCCGTAGGAGAAGATCCCGCCGTCGGTGCCCACGAGCCAGTAGCCCGTGGTCGTCAACGCCGAGGCGGACGGGGCGCTGGGAATGCTGGCCGCGACACTGGTCAGCCCGGCGAGGAGCGCGACCGCGAGGGCGAGCCCAACACGCCGCCCACCGTGGGCAGCTCGACGAAAGAACCTGCGCATTGGCCACGCCTCCGGCACCGGGGGGTCTGTTACCGGACCCGCGGGGGGAGGTGTCCGGCTCCCAGGAGAACGCACGACGCCGCCCGACGTGACGCCGGCTCCCCGAGGGAGGACCTTATGTTACCAAAGTGACCAGTGTTCGCTACTGTGACGGGGGCTTTTGGCCGTCGTCACTCTCTTGGCGCATCTTGCGGCGGTTGAGCCACTGCAGCGTCAGGAACACGAGCAGCGGGACGAGGACGAAGAGCATTTCGTCCCAGCCGCCCTGGTGGGCGAGCACGACGGTCGTGGCGGTCATCGGGAACAGAGGCTACCGGGTCACTGTTTCCAACGAACGACCAGCGGTGTGGCCGAACGCGCGTGCCACACTGGCGGGCGGAGGAAACGGACATGCCGCCGGAGAAACTGCACTGGAAGCACCTGTACGACGAGGTGGTCACGAGCGGCCTCTGCACCGGTTGCGCCGGTTGCGTCGTCGCCTGTCCGCACGACGTCCTCGGTTACAAGGACACCGAGGGCGTGTACAAGCCGCTCCACCTCGAGGAGGAGCTCGGCCCGGGGGGCTGCGGCCACGGCGACCGGGGCTGCACATCGTGCACCCGGGCCTGTCCCCGGTTCCGGGCCTGGGAACCGGAGGTCGACCAGTTCCTCTTCGGCCGGCCCCGCTCGGCGATCGAGGTGGAGGGAGTCACCAAGGACGTGATCCTGACCCGGGCCTCGGACGACAAGGTCCACGAGCTGGGCCAGGACGGCGGGCTCGTGTCGGCCATCCTCATCTGGGCCCTGGAGCACGGCTACATCGACGCCGCCCTCGTCTCGTACCTGGAGGGCGACGGCACCACCTGGAAGGCGATTCCCGGCGTGGCCCGGTCGAAGGAGGACGTCCTGGCCGCGGCGGGTAGCCGCTACACCTACTCGGCCAACACCATGGCCTACGAGGAGGCCGTCGAGGGTGGGGCGGAGAAGATCGCCCTGGTGGGGATGAGCTGCCAGTCCTCGGTGCCGCCGGTGATGACGGTGCGCAAGGCGGGAAAGCCCGCCCGCCGGTTCGTCCTGAACATCGGCCTGCTCTGCTCCAAGACGTTCGACGACGCCATCTTCGAGGAGCTGCTGGAGGCCAAGTACGGCCTCCGCCGCCAGGACATGGTGAAGATGAACATCAAGGGCGTCCTCCAGATCTGGATGCGCGACGGCGGCTACCACGAGGTCCCCCTCAAGGAGTGCCACGCCTGGACCCGCGAAGGCTGCAAGATGTGCCCCGACTTCGCCGCCGAGCACGCCGACATCTCCACCGGCGGCATCGGCGCCTTCGGCGACTGGACGCTCACCATCGTCCGCACCGACCTCGGCCGCGACCTGATCATGCGCATGCTGGCCGACGGCACCATCGAGGGACGGCCGGGCGACGACGACCCGGGCGCCATCGAGCTGCTGCGCCGGCTGTCGCACAACCAGCGCAAGCGGTGGCCGGAAACGGCGGTCGACGCCCCCCGGCTGCGCCCGCCCGACCCACCCAAGAAGAAGAAGGCGGCCCCCAAGCCCGCCGAGACGGCGGAGGCCGCCGCGCCCGCTCCGCCCGCACAGGAAGGATCGCCGGCCGCCCCGACGGGTAGCCCTACCCCATGAGCGCCACCCTCGACTTCGCCGTCACCTGGGACTACCGCTGCCCCTTCGCCCGCAACTTCTCCGAGCACGTGCTGGTCGCGCTGCAGAAGGAGCCGGGCTGGAACGTGCGCTGGGTCCCGTTCTCGCTCAACCAGACCAAGGTCGAGGAGGGCAGCCCCGACGTCTGGGACGACCCCGAGATGGCCGGCACCCGGCTGGCGGTGGAGGTGGGCCTGGCCGTGCGCGACGCCTTCCCCGATGCGTTCCCCCAGCTCCACCACGCCCTGTTCGCGGCCCGCCACGACGATGCGCTCGACATCCGGGAGGGGGACGTCCTCCGCCGGGTGCTGGCGGCCAACTCGGTCGACCCCGACGAGGTCTTCGCCATCGTGGCCACCGGCGAGCCGAGGGAGACGTTCCGCCGCGAGCACCTCGACGTGGTGGCCCGCTACTCCGTCTTCGGCGTGCCCACCGTGATCGTGGGCGACGAGGCCGTGTTCGTACGGGTGATGAACCGGCCCGGGGGCGACGCCGACGGGGCCCGGGCGACGGTGGAGCGTGCCATCCGCCTCATCCACGACTGGCCCGAGCTGAACGAGTTCAAGCACACCAGCCTCCAGCGGTAGCCGGCCGCTGCGGGCCCGCGTCAGCCCACGCCCACGATCTCCCGGGCCCGGGTGAAAACGGCGTCGAAGGCGGGCTCGGTGAGGACGCCCGTGAAGGTGTTCTGCTGGCTCGGGTGGTACGAGCAG
>JAUZEX010000762.1 GCA_030838815.1 Actinomycetota bacterium | reverse complement strand
GGCTGCCACCGGGCTCCTCTATCTCGCCATCCTCACCGCTT
This sequence comes from Actinomycetota bacterium, assembly GCA_030838815.1. Taxonomy (GTDB): domain Bacteria; phylum Actinomycetota; class Acidimicrobiia; order IMCC26256; family BP-133; genus BP-133. The sequence goes on along the minus strand of JAUZEX010000762.1, from coordinate 2,605 downwards.
TCGGTCAGGATCTCGTGGCCCGGGCGGTGCTCGGCCGTTAGGAGGAACACGTTGGATCTCGACGGACGGGTGGCGCTGGTCACCGGCGGCGGGCGGGGCATCGGGAAGGCCATCGCCCTCGCCCTGGCCGAGGGCGGTGCCGACGTGGCGGTCAACTACCGGCGGGACGGGGAAGCGGCGGCGGAGACCGTGAAGGAGATCGAGGCGCGGGGCCGGACGGCCCGGGCCTACGCCGCCGACGTCGGCGTTCCGGCGGAGGTGGAGTCGTTGGTGGCGGCCGTGGTGGCCGACTTCGGCTACGTCGACATCCTGGTCAACAACGCCGGCATCGCCAGCCGGGGCCGTACGGTTGCGGACACCGAGGCCGAGGAGGTCGAGCGGCTCCTGCGGACCCACGCCGTCGGGGCCCACGCCGCCTCCCGGGCCGTCCTCCCCTCGATGCGGACCCGGCCCCGGGGTGACATCGTGATGATCTCCAGCGTGATCACCCGCGACCACCCGACCAACTGCGCCCCCTACGACATGGCCAAGGCAGCGCTGGAGTCGCTGGCCTTCACCCTGGCCCGGGAGGAGCGCCGCCATGGCATCCACGTCAACGTGGTCGCCCCCGGCCTCGTCGACACCGACATGGGCCGCCGCCTGGCCAAGGCCACCATGGGCGCCGACGACATCCGCACCCTCGACGCCCGGTTCCCGTTCGGACGGGTCTGCGCTCCCGAAGACGTGGCCGGCGTCGTACGCTTCGTGGTCTCCCCGGCCGCCGGGTACATGACCGGTGAACGGCTGTACGTCGACGGCGGCGGAGGGCCCGGAGAAGCGATCGGAGGCGGGCGATGAGTGTGAAGGTGGAACTCGGCGAGGTGCGGGACCAGGTGGCGGCCTGCCGGTCCTGCGCCTACCTGCTGACCGTGACGGACGAGGGCCGGCCCCACGCCGTGTCCCTCGAGGTCGAGTGGCAGGGCGAGGAACTGGTCGGCGGCGCCGGCCGGCGGACGGCGGCCAACGCCGAGCGTTCCCCCGAGGTGTCGCTGCTGTGGCCGCAGTCCGGCCGGGACGGCTACGCCCTCATCGTCGACGGCACGGCCGAGGTCCGGGTCGACGGCGACCGGACGCTGGTGGCCGTCAAGCCGACCGGGGCGGTGCTCCACGTCACGCCGGAGGGGAAGGGTCAGGGCCCGGGCTGCGTGCCCGTCCTCGGCCACGAAGCCTGATACAGCACTCCGAACACGAACCAGGAGGCGGGTCATGGGTGCAGCGATCGAGATGTACCGCCGGTCGGTGGAGGAGTTCGGCCGGCGGGTGACGGCCATCGGCGAAGGCGACTGGGACCGGCCGACCCCCTGCACCGACTGGACGGTGCGCGACCTGGTGCGCCACCTCGTCTACGAGGAGCTGTGGACCCCGCCCCTCCTCGAGGGTCAGACGATCGCCGACATCGGCGACCGCTTCGAGGGCGACATTCTCGGCTCCGACCCCCAGGTGGCGTGGAAGGAGGGGGCTGCCGCCGCCGTCGCCGTCGCCTCGCCCGACATGCTGGGCCGAACGGTGCACCTGTCGTTCGGCGACGTCCCCGGCGAGGAGTACCTCGGCCAACTCACCGCCGACCACGCCATCCATGCCTGGGACCTGGCCCGGGCCACCGGCGGCGACGACCGCCTCGCCCCCGACCTGGTCCAGCACGTCTACGACGTCATGGCCCCCCAGATCGAGCCCGCCCGGGCCGCCGGCGTCTTCGGCCCCGAGGTCGAAGTCCCCGCCGACGCCGACCTCCAGTCCAAGCTCCTCGCCCTGACCGGCCGCACCCCGTAGGAGGGGTCAGTCCCCGTCGTCGGGTCGCCGCGGCAATACAGGCAGCGGCCCACCGGCAGTTGCGTCCTCGGGCAGCCAAAGCAGGTCGACGAACGCCGCCTTTTTGGCGTGACCTACGACGCGAGCCTGGGTGAGGTCGGCCACGTCGACGAGGGCCAGGGTCTTTCGGGTCGCGGCGTCGGTCACCATCAGCCGGTGGCCATCGGGCGACCAGGCGAGAGGAAACCAGTTGCCGAGTTCCGACCGGACGCCGGAATCGGGGTCGATGAACACCGTCTTTTGGTTGGGCTCGTCGCTGACCGCCACCCACTTCGACGCGCCCCACTGGAGGGTGCCGAACTCGCTGACGGGCGGAGGGAGCCTGCGCTTCGAGCCGTCCGCACCGATGATGACGATCCCGGTCGCGGCTGACGGGTGCCCCTCTGTCGCGGCCGTGCCCTCGAACGCTGCCGCCCGCCCGCCCGGGCCCAGTCAGCGATCCCGAGCCCCGGGGGCCGGGGGCGGCGTGCAGTTCGCTGACCTTCTTGACCGCGGGGGTGGTCAACAAACGGCACTGGGTGACGCGGGGATGGTGTGGAGCTTTTGTGGAGGCGGGAGGCAGGCGGTGCGGGAGGGTGAACTATTCCGGCATGCCGTTCACGATTGCCCATACCGTCGCCGCCCGGCCGCTGGAGCGGTTGTCCAGGGGCCGGCTCGTACTGCCCGCCGTGGTGGTCGGGGCAATGGCGCCGGACTTCGAGTACATGGTCCACCTTTCGGCGAGACGGACCATCGGGCATACCATCCCGGGGCTGTT
>JAUZEX010000851.1 GCA_030838815.1 Actinomycetota bacterium | reverse complement strand
CGGCGGCGGGCCCGCCGTCGGCGCCGCCGGGCGGGCCGTTCCCCGGAGGAGCAGGCCGACGGCGGCCCCGAAGATGAAGCCGCCGATGTGGGCCGCGACCGCCACCCCGGTGTTGGGGTTGGTGAAGAACTGCAGGACCAGCCAGCCGAGGAGCACGACGTAGGCCGGCAGGTACAGGAACTGCAGGAAGATGAACAGCGGGATGATCGTCAGCACCCGGGCCTTCGGATAGAGCACCAGGTAGGCGCCCATCACCCCGGCGATGGCTCCCGACGCGCCGACGACCGGCACCGTGGAGTTGGCCTGGGTGGCGATATGGGCGAAGGCGGCCACGACACCGGCCACGAGATAGAAGACGGAGTAGCCGACCGGCCCGAGGCGCTCCTCGATGTTGTTGCCGAAGATCCACAGGAAGAGCATGTTCCCCAGCACGTGGAACCACGAGCCGTGGAGGAACATCGACACCACGATGGCCAGGAACACGTTCTTGTGCGGGAACGGCTCGGTGGTGCTGGAGAGCGGCAGTCCCGGAATCCGCAGCTGCCCGTCGCATTCCTGGGACAGCTCGTTGGAGATCGGCTTGTGGTGGACCACCTCGCAGGGGATGGCGGCGTGGCGGGCCAGGAACTCGACCTCGCCGGCGTTGTGGGGCTGCACGAAGCCGTAGATGTAGATGCAGGCGGCGATGATCGCGATGGTGATAATGGGCTTCGACGTCGTGGGGTTGTCGTCCCGGATCGGGATCACCATGCTCGGCCAGACTAGGTCACGCTGGTAACCTCAGCCGTGCTGCGAGTCGAGGAGCACAGATCGGGCCCCAAGAGCTGGTATCACAGCGCCATGCGCCGCCGGCTTGACCTCGAGCTCGTGCGGCGAGGGCTCACTGAGTCCCGAGCCCGGGCGCAGGAGGCCATCGACGCCGGGCTCGTCCTCGTCTCGGGGACCAGAGCCGACCGTGCCGGGCGGCTCGTGTCGCCCGACGAGCCCGTCCACCTCGAGGGGCCACCATCGCGCTTCGTGTCGCGGGGCGGGGAGAAGCTGGCCGCCGCCCTCGATCGGTTCGCGGTCGACGTCGCCGGCCGGCGGGCCCTCGACGCCGGCGCCTCGACCGGCGGGTTCACCGACTGCCTGCTGCAACGGGGGGTGGCGTCGGTGGTGGCCGTGGACGTCGGGACCGGGCAGCTGGCCTGGTCGCTGCGCAACGACCCCCGGGTCACCGTGCGGGAGCGCTGCAACGCCCGTCACCTGACCGTGGCCGACGTCGGCGGGGCGCCGGTCGGCCTCGTCGTCGGGGACCTGTCGTTCATCTCCCTCCGGCTCGTGGCCCCGGCGCTGGCCGGCGTCGCCGAGGACGGCGCCGACGCCGTGTTGCTGATCAAGCCCCAGTTCGAGGCCGGGCGGGGTCAGGTCCGCCGGGGCGGGCTGGTGACCGACCCCGCCGTCCACCTCTCCGTTCTGGAGGATGTCACCGCCGCCCTGTCCGGCGACGGGCTCTCGCCGCAGGCCGTGATGCCATCGCCACTGCGGGGGGCGGCCGGCAACGTCGAGTTCCTCGGGCACTTCCGGGTACGGCGGGCCGGCGACGGCGGGCGGGGCCTTCCCGCCGAGGCGTTGGCGGCGGCGGTCGAGGAGGCCCAGACGATGAGGCCCAGACGATGAGAACGGGCCGCCCGTGAGGGCCGTCGGGATCGTCCCCCACCCGCAGCGAGCGGCGGGCGCCGCCGAGCGGGCCGCCCGCTTCCTGGCCGCCGCCGGCGTCGAGGTCCGCATCCCGTCGCCCGACGCCGAGGCGATCGGCCTCCCCGATCTGGCCTACGACCGCAAGACGTTCGCCGCCGGGCTCGAGTTCGCCGTTTCCCTGGGCGGCGACGGGACGATGCTGCGGACGGTCGAACTCGTCGCCCCGGAGGGCGTGCCCGTGCTGGGCGTCAACCTCGGCCAGCTGGGTTTCCTCACCGAAGTCGAGCCGGCCCAGCTGGAAGAGGCCCTCCAGCGGGCCCTGGCCGGAGAGTGCCAGATCTCCGAGCGCATGGTGTTGGCGGTGGTGGTCGACTCCGACGGGCCGGCGGGCGGGAAGTGGCTGGCCCTCAACGAGGCCGTCCTCGACAAGTGCAGCAGCGGCCACCTGGTGCGATTGGCGGTGTCGATCAACGGGAAGTTCTTCACCACCTACGCCGCCGACGGGTTGATCGTGGCCACCCCGACGGGCTCGACGGCCTACAACTTCTCCGCCCAGGGCCCCATCGTCTCGCCCAGTCACCGCTGCCTGATCCTCACCCCCGTGTCCCCCCACATGCTCTTTCAGCGTTCCCTGGTGCTCGGCCCCGAGGAGGAGCTCGAATTCGAGGTGACCAGCCAGATGCCGGTCGGGCTCGTGCTCGACGGCCGAGAGGTGGGTCGGCTCTCGCCGGGCGATAGCGTGACCTGCACCCAGGGGCCGCGCCCGGCCCGGCTCATGACCTTCCACCCCCGCGACTTCCATCAGGTCCTCAAGGCGAAGTTCGGCCTGGCGGATCGGTAGGAGCTGAAGACGTCGATGGCCATCGAGCAGTTCGAGCCAGAGTTCGAGATCGATCCCGGCGACGTCGTGATCGGTCCCGCCCGTGCCGACCGCCGGACCAAGGATCTGGTGAAGCGGCTCTGCCCCGGGGACATCGCCGTCATCGATCATGCCGACATCGACCGGGTCGCGGCCGAGAACCTCATCCGGGCCGCACCGTCGGCAGTCGTGAACGCTGCGACGTCGTTCACGGGTCGCTACCCCCACGTCGGCCCGCTGCTCATCGCCGAGGCCGGCATCCCGCTCGTCGACGACGTCGGCCCGGAGATCCTCGACCTCATCGACGAGGGCGAGGAGATCCGCCTCGTCGGCAACGACCTGTGGCGGGGCGACGCCTTCCTCGCCGCCGGCCAGCGCCAGGAGGCCGGCGACCTCGCCCGCCGGATGATCCGGGCCCGGGCGGACATGGGCGCCGAGCTCGAGGCGTTCGCCGTCAACACGCTGGAGTGGATCCGCCGCGAGGCGAAGCTGACCTTCGAGCCGCTCGTGCTGCCGCCCATCCGGGCCGACTTCCGGGGCCGCCACGCCCTGGTGGTGGTGCGGGGCCACGACTACCGCAGCGACCTGGGGGCCCTGCGGCCCTACATCCGGGAGTTCCAGCCGGTGCTGGTGGCTGTCGACGGCGGCGCCGACGCGCTCCTCGAGGTGGGCCTGCGACCCGACATCATCATCGGCGACTTCGACTCGGTGTCGGAGGAGGCGCTGGCCTGCGGGGCCGACCTCGTCCACCACGTCCATCCCGACGGGCGGGCGCCGGGCCGGGAGGAGCTGATGCGCTTCGGCGTGTCGTACGTGGAGTTCGTGGCCGAGGGGACGAGCGAGGACGTGGCCATGCTCCTCTCCGCCGAGGCCGGCGCGGAGCTGATCGTCGCCGTCGGCACCCACGCCAGCATGGTCGAGTTCCTCGACAAGGGCCGGGCGGGGATGGCGTCGACGTTTCTCACCCGGCTGCGGCTCGGTCCGCTCCTGGTCGACGCCAAGGGCGTCAACCGCCTGTACGAGACCCGGCTCCGGACCCGCGACCTGGCCCTCCTCATCGGCGCCGCCGTGCTGGCCATGCTGGTGGTGACGGTCGTGTCGGAGCCGCTGCACGTGTTCCTGTCCGGCCTCTGGGTGGTGATCCGGGACGGCTGGCTGCGCATCGCGGACACGGTTGCCGGGTGATCAACTTCCGCTTCCACCTGGTGTCGCTGGTGGCGGTCTTTCT
>JAUZEX010000813.1 GCA_030838815.1 Actinomycetota bacterium | reverse complement strand
GTGCTCGTGCTGGGCGAGGTGCAGCCCGAGGGCAAGGCCGCCATGGCCGCCTCCGCCTGGGCCGCCGGCTTCCGCGGCGACCGCCTCGGCGCTTGACCCCGGCCCCGCCCCGCACCGGCGCCGGCGGTTCTGGCCGTTCGGGCGGAACCGGCGCCGGTGGTTCTGGCCGTTCCGGCGGCGGGGCGCGTCGTGGAGGCCGGTCGGCGTCCGGCGCCGCTCCCCCCGGGACGGCCGCCCGGGCGGTGGCGGTCGAGGCGCTGACGCTGGTCGAGGCCGGGGGCTACTCCAACCTCGTGCTGCCCGGGCTGTTGCGGACGTCGGGGCTCGACCAGCGCGACCGGGCGATGGTCACCGACCTCGTCTACGGCACGCTGCGCCAGCAGGGGAGGGCGGACCACCTGCTGGCCCGGGCATCGCACCGGCCGCTCCCGGAGCTCGACCCGCCGGTCCGGGCCGCGCTGCGGCTCGGCGCCTACCAGCTCCTGTCGGGTGTCGCGCCTCACGCCGCCGTCGGCGCCACCGTCGGGGCGCTGGCGGGGTGGTCGTCACCGGCATCGGTCCGGCGGGCTGCGCCCTACGCCAATGCCGTTCTCCGCCGGCTGGCCGAGCTCGGGCCCGACTGGCCGTGGCCCAGCGGCGACGATCCCGACGCGGTGGCGGTGCGGACCTCCCACCCCCGCTGGATCGTCGAGCTCCTCCGGCGCGACCTCGGCGACGACGCCGAAGCCGTCCTGGCCTCAGCCAACGAGCCCCCCGCCGTCACCCTGCGACCCAACCCCCTGCGCATCACTCCCGAAGCCCTGGCCGCCGAGCTGACCGGATCCGAGCGTCCCACCGACTCCGATGGACCGCCGGCGGCCGGAAGGGTTCGGGCGTCGGGGGAGGGGGTGCAGGTCGAGGCCGGGCGGCTCGTGCCGAGCGCGCTTCTCGTCCGGGGCGTCGGCGATCTGGCCCGGCTTCCGGCGGTGGCGGAGGGTCGGGCCACCCCCCAGGACCAGGCCAGCCAGGCGGTGGCCGCCGCTCTCGGCGCCCGCCCGGGGGAGCGCATCCTCGACCTGGCCGCCGCCCCCGGGGGCAAGGCCACCGCCCTGGCCGAAGCTATGGGCGACGACGGCCTCGTCGTGGCCGCCGACCTCCGCCCCCGGCGCGCCGCCCTGGTCCGCCATGCCGCCGCCCGCCTCGGCCTCGGCTCGGTCCAGGTCATGGCCGCCGACGGCCTCCGCCTCCCGCTGCGTGAGCCGATGGCGGCCGGCGGGTTCGACCGGGTGCTGCTCGACGCCCCCTGCTCCGGACTCGGGGTGCTCCGGCGGCGGCCGGAGGCCCGCTGGCGCCTCGACCCCTCCGACATCGGCCGCGTCGCCGCCGTCCAGCGGGAGCTCCTCGCCGCCGCCATGGCCCGGGTCCGGCCCGGCGGGCTCGTGGCCTACTGCGTCTGCACCCTGACGCGGGAGGAGACGCTCGACATCGACACCTGGGCCGCTGACGCCTTCCCGGCCTTCACCGCCGTGACCGGGGCCGGCCCGCCCTGGCGTCCCCACGGCCGCGGCGCCCTGTTGCTGCCCACCGCGGCCGGAACTGACGGCATGTTCCTGCTCCTGCTCCGAGCACCGGGCGACGGTGCCGGCGAGCTGGCGGAGCCGGTCAGGTAAGGGTGGCCAGCGGCGTCCGGCCCCCCGCCGACGCCGCTGACCACCGTCCGGCCGACTCCTCGAAGCCGGCCAGGAGCCGCGTCACCCGCTCCACCGCCCCGAACGGATCGCTCCCCGCTGCCGTCTCGCCCGTCAGTACGAGGCCCGACACGCCGTCGAGGAGGAGGTTGGCGACGTCATTGGCCTCGGCCACCGTGGACCCGGCGCTCAGAGCCACGCCTGACCGCCCGGTCGCCACCCACACCGGGGTGCCCGCCTCGGCCCCCTCCCGGGCGATCGCCTTCTGCAGGAAGGGCACCTGCTCGATGGGCAGCTCGGCGGCGAGGTGGCCCCGACCGACGACGACCGTGTCGGCGGCGGCGATGATCTCGGCCCGTCGCTCCACCCCGATCCGACTGTCGATCCGGGCCAGCAGCCGGGCGCCGGGCGCCACGCTGGCCCGCAGCTCGCCCACGCCCGCCGCCGAAGCGGCGTAGCCGAGGGCGAAGTGGTCCACCCCGGCGGCCACGGCGACGTCGACCGCCGTCCGGTCCTTCTCCGTCAGCGCCGGCAGCACCGGGGCGGGATCGAGCACGACGGGCCGGTTGGACCGCACGCGCCCGCCGACCACGACGATGGCGGTCGCCCGCCCCTCCTCGACCACGGCCACCCGCAGCACGGCCTCGTCGACCGCCACCGTCGTCCCCGCCTCCAGGGTGGCGAAGAGGGCCTCGGGCCGCAGCGATAGCTGGCGCTCCGTCCCGAGAGCCTTCTCCCGCACCAGCCGGACGGGTTGCCCCACCCGGAGGGTGACACCAGTGGCCACGAGGCCGACCCGCACCTGCGCCCCTTCGGTGTCGAGGCAGATCGGGAGGTGGGAGTGGATCCGGGCCGCCCGCAGCGTCTCGTCGAGGTCGCCCAGCGGCACGTGGGAGAGGTTCAGGCGGAGGAGGTCGACGCCCTGCGGGCCGAGGCTGCGGAGCACCGCCGGGCGCATCGACGCCGGTCCCAACGTGACGACCAGCCGCGTCGACCGTTCCTGCGCCATATTCCGCCCCCTTCATGGCCAAAAGTTCGGGCGTACCTTACGAAAGGTTTTCCTGACAGGCAACAGGAACAACCGGAGCAACATTCACTGCGCTTCAGCCGGCGTTAGCATCTCCGCCGTGCCGCTCTTCGCCAAAGTGCTCACAGTGTCGGACGGGGTCATCGCCGGGACCAGGGAGGACGTCTCCGGCCGGGCCCTCGCCGAACGCCTGGTCTCCGAGGGCTACGTCGTGGTCGAGCACCGCATCACCGAAGACGGCGTCGCCGCTGTGGCCGAGGCGCTGCGGGCCCTCACCGACGGGTTCGCCGGACTCGTGCTGACCACCGGCGGAACGGGCTTCGGCCCCCGCGACCTGACCCCCGAGGGCACCCGGGCCGTCATCGAGCGCGAGGCCCCGGGCCTGGCCGAGGCCATGCGGCTCATCAGCCACGGGAAGAACGCCAACGGCATGCTCTCCCGCAGCGTCTGCGGCGCGGTCGGGGAGGCCCTCATCTGCAACCTCCCCGGATCGTCCAAGGGCGCCATCGAGTGCTTCGAAGCGGTCCTCCCCGCCATCCCCCATGCCCTCGACCTCCTCGCCGGCGGCCGCCCCCACTAGACGCCTCGCCGGCCGTCGTTCTAACGCCCGTAGGGCGCAACCGGTTGCAGTACAGGGTGCATCGACGGCCGTGAACGTCCCTCCAGCGCTGCCGGTTGCACCAACCGGTACCCGGTGGGTGACCGACCTGGCGGCCGCCCGGGA
>JAUZEX010000802.1 GCA_030838815.1 Actinomycetota bacterium | reverse complement strand
CCGAGTAGGCGCCGAACAGGGGGACCCCGCCCAGACCGGCCAGGGACGACAGGTAGACGATGACGCCGCCGGGCTGGGGCAGCGCCGCCAGGGCGGCCATCATGCCGAGCCAGGTGCCCTTGACGTTGATGGCCATGATCTTGTCGAAGTCCTCTTCCGTGTGGTGGAAGAGCGGCTTCACGACCTCGATGCCAGCGTTGTTGACCATGATGTCGAGGCCGCCGAAGGCGTCGACGGTGGCCTGCACCGCCGCCTCCAGGTCGGAGGCCGAGGTCACGTCGCAGGACACGGCCCGGACCGACTCGCCGAGCTCGTCGGCGGTCAGCTTGGCCCCCGCCTCGTCGATGTCGGCGATCACGACCTTGGCCCCGCGCTCGACGAACAGCTTGGCGATGGCTTTACCCAGGCCCTGGGCACCACCCGTCACCAACGCCCGCTTTCCCTCCAGTTCCGCCATCGCCATCTCCTTCTCTGTCGAGACGTGTTGCGAACCGCCGCTCAGCTTGGCGCAGCGCTCTGTCCGGTTCCACAGAGGGCTGGATAGAGAAGGGGAGTCGGCTTTGGAGATGCCTACAAGTTGGGCCCGCCATGGGACGTCAGCCAGTCCCGCTGCATCGCCCACCACACCTCGAAGGCGGTCACCGGCCGCTCCAGGGTGGCGCCGGTCAGCTCCTCGAAGCGCCCGAGGCGGTAGCGGACCGTGTTCTGGTGCACGTCGAGGGCTTCGGCGGTGGCCTTCACGGAGAGGCCGTTGTCGATGAAGGCGGCCACCGTCTCGAGGACGGCCCCCGACCGGGCCCCGAGCTTCTCCAGGGGCCGTAAGTACCGCCGGACGAGCAGCTCGCCCAGCTCGTCCTCGGCCGCCACCGCCACCCGCAGCGACAGGTCCTCCAGGCGGTACACCCCGGGCCGGCCGAACCGCTCGGCCACCTCGAGGACGCGGCTGGCGGTGGCGAAGGACGGCTCGACCGCGGTCAGGTCGGCGGGCGGGCCGACGCCCACGATGCCCGGACAGTCGTCGAGCGCCGGCGGCCTCGGGGCGACCCCCACCACGTCGCCCTCCAGGATGTCGACGAACGCGTGCTGGCCTACCGCCCGGGCGGCGGCGGCGATGGCCCGGACCAGCTCGCCGGGGCCGGTCCCGGGGGCCGGACGGCCCCGGAGGGCCACGTACCGTACGTCCGGCGTGAGGTGGTAGGCCGGGCCGAGCCGGCGGATCTCGGCCGGGGCCACCGACCCGAACACGAGCCCCCGCAAGAACTCCGCCCGCTGGCGCTCGCCGTGGCGGGCGATCTCGATCTCGGCGTCGCGGTGCACGGTGGCCAGCCGCACCCCGACGGCGTCGGCCAGCGCCCACAGCAGCTGGACCATCTCCAGGGTCACGGCCGGGACGCAGCCGGCGACCGTGGCGGCCTCGGTGAGGAACTCCCGGATCTGGTGGATGGACAGGCGGTAGGCGGTCAGAACGTCCTGGACGTAGACGCCCTGGTCGGCCCGCTCCCCCGCCGCCACGGCGGCCTCGGCCAGCTCGCGGTCGCCCGGCAGGCGCCGGGCCAGCAACGTCTTGCGGGCCGAGGCGCTGTTGCGTAACGCCGAGGACCGCAGCGCCTCGTCGCTCACGTCGTTATAGGACGGGAGCACCTTGCGCAGGGCCCCGAGGGCGGTGTCGGCGACCTGATCGTCACAGGCCACGAGGCGGGCCACCACCGGCCGGATCTCGCGGTCCCAGGTGGCACGGTCGACCCGTCGCCTCGGCGCCGGCGGACTGTAGAGGTCTCCAACCATGTGGTGGCGATTCTAGAGAAGTCTCTCTCGCCCCACCCGGAGGCTTCGATCAGACTGATCGCCACGACTCATCTGAATGAGGGGGATGACCAATGAGCACGAAGCCCGTTGTCGTCTATGGAGCCTCGGGGTACACCGGGCGCCTGGTCTGCGAGTACCTGCGGGAGCACAACCTCCCCTTCATCGCCGCCGGACGCAGCAAGGACCGCCTCGCCAGCGCCATGGAGCGCAACGTGCCGGGTATCGAGACGGCTGACTACGAGATCGCCGAGGTGGACCACTCCACCGACAGCCTGACCAAGCTCTTCACCGGAGCCAAGGTCGTGATCAACACGGTCGGCCCGTTCGCCCAGTACGGCCACGAGACGGTGCAGGCCTGCCTGGCCGCCGGGACGCACTACACCGACACCACCGGTGAGCAGGACTGGATGATCGACTGCGACGAGAAGTACGGCGCCGACTTCGCCAGCCAGGGCCTGCTCCTGTCGCCCGGCATCGCCCAGATGTACACCACCGGTGAGATCGCGGCCAACGTCGCCCTCGAGGTCCCTGGCCTCGACACGCTCGACATCTCCGTGTTCTGGAAGGGCGTCCCGACCGTGGCGTCGACGGCGACGATCCTCGTCAACGCCGCCCTGTCGAAGGCCTACTTCCTGGAGCAGAACCAGTACGTCGAGTGGCCCGCCGACACCGGCCTCGCCCAGGTCGTCGTCCCCGGCCAGCACGAGACCGGTCTGGCCCTCCCCTGGGGTGGAACGTCGCACCCGGTGTGGTTCAAGAACGACAACCGCGTGGCCAACGTCAAGGTCATCGGCGGCGTCATGAACAAGGCGCTCATGCAGGGCGTCCCCCAGATCGTGCAGGCCGTCACCGAGGGGATCGCCGGTCTCGAGCTGGAGCAGAAGTACGCCGCCCTGGCCGAGACGGCCGCCGGCGTCAACAACCAGATGCCGCCCCGGGAGAACCCCCGG
>JAUZEX010000784.1 GCA_030838815.1 Actinomycetota bacterium | reverse complement strand
CTCCGACATCCTCCAGGACCGCCAAAGCCTCCGCGGGATCCCCCAACGCTCCCGCCACGGCCTGCTCGGCCATCGTTGCCGGGCCGGTCAGGGCGGCAACCAGAATGGGTTCCCCCGGCGCGGTCGTGGCCAGTCGGCTGGTGGCCTCCACCGCGGCGTCCAACGCGTCCGCCACCGGGTCTGCTGCGCCGAACACCGTGATGGCGTCGGTCCCGAGCGCCTGGTGGAGGGCGGTGAGCCCCTTGGCCAGTTTGGTCGGGTCCGTCAGGAACCGGTCGAGTGGCAGCGCCTCGATCTCGGCCGCCTGGGCCAGCACGAGCGGGGCGAACAATCCGGGCTGGGCCCGGCCGCTCCGAGCGAGCAGCCGGGCCCGGGCGCGGGGAGTGGACGGCATCGTGTCGCCTCTAGGGCCGCATGATCGGCTGGAGCGGCCGGGCGTCAGGCCACGACCCGTAGAAGCCCAGGATCTCTTCCGGCGGCCGCTTCTGCGACCATTCGGCCTCGAACTCGTCGTAGGGCCGCCCCCGCTGGAGGCGGGCCTGCCGTTCGGCAGCCCGCCGCTCCTCGGTGGCGGCGAGATCGACCCGTTTGCGGTCGGGGTTCCACACGACCTGGTGGATGTTCTCCGCCGTCCACTCGGAGATGTTGCCGTTGAGGAGGTCTTCCTCGACCGCGGCCGGGTCGCGCTCCAGGGGGTCGCCGTAGCCAGCCCCGCCGGTGGCGAAGCCGATGGTGACGATGTCGTTCTGGTTGTAGGGCCGGACGGAGCGGCCCTGGAACTCGTTGTCCCACTGCCCGCCGATCGAGTGCTCGGCGAGAATCGTGGGCACGTCCATGTCCATGGCGTCGCCGGCGGCGAGCCGCTCCACGAGGTCGGCGCCCCGCACGCTGATTCCCGGGATCGTGCAGGGGGCGTACCCGCCGAAGAGCGGCTGCGGCGTTTGGATCTTCGAGTTGTCGGCGATGGCCATCATGTAGACCGCCGGGACATGGTGGGCGACCCACACCTGGGCGGTGCCGACACCGCCGCGGTACTTGCCGTGCCCGCAGGAGTCCTTCCAGTGCTGCGACACCGGGATGAAGAGCGGGAACTCGTTTTCCACCAGCTCGACGTCGGGGGCCCGGCCGGCGGGGCACCACGGGAAGCCGAAGGCGTTCATGCCGTCGGACGTCGGCCGGCCGCCCTGCCCTTCGGTGTTGATGGTGTAGGCCAACATGTCGGCGAAGGGCATCTGCCACTGGGACAGCCCGGCCAGCACGAGGGCGTTGCCGCCGTTGCCCATCGACGCCCCCGCCTGCTGCCAGTCGGCGGTGGGGAAGAACGCCTTGGCGAAGGTGTTGTGGACCGCGCTCATCACACCGGTGGCGATCATCACCGAGCACGACGTCGCCGCCCGCACGTCGGGATAGAGGCACGACCCCGGTTCGAAGATGAAGTCGATGGGCGCGAACGTGGCGTTGCTGATCGGCAGGTCGTGGAAGACGTACTCGTAGACGAAGTTGGCGAAATGGCCGATGGCCGCCTGCGGATGGGCGTTGTAGGACGACGCCGTCTCGGGGCCGGTGCCCGTGAAGTCGACAGTGAGATGGTCGCCGTCCTTCACGAGGGTCATCACGCACGACCGCACCAGGCCCTGGTTCATGCCCACCGAGTCAGCGAAGGTCACACAGCGGTACTTCCCGTCGGGCCACGACTGGATGCGCTTCCGGGCGCCCTCCTCGGCGACCTGGAGCATCTTGCGGAACAGGCCGACGACGGCGTCGACACCTTCCCGTTCGCACATCTCCAGCACCCTCGTCCGCACCCGGTCGGCGGTGGTGCAACGGGCCTTCAGGTCGACGGCCACCATCTGCGGGGCCCGGATCCCGAAGGCCTGGAAGACGTTGAGGATGTCTTCCCGCAGCTCGAAGTTCTCGCCGATCTTCGTGGGGGGTAGGTTGAGCCCCTCCTCGAACCGGGAGGTGGCCGACACCGGCATGCCGCCGGGCTCCGATGCCCCGGTCTCGGTGGTGTGAACGAGCGCCGCCGTCCAGGCGATCAGCCGGCCTTCGAAAAAGACCGGCATGGCCACCATCTGGTCGGGGTTGTGGATCCCGCCGTAGACGGCGTCGTTGGCGAACCACAGGTCGCCGTCCTTCACTCCGGGGTTCTCGGAGTAGTTGGCCAGGATGTACTTGATGATGAGCGGCGGGATGACGGCGTGCAGGTAGCTGCCGCAGGAGCCGTTGACCATGTCGCCATCGGCGGTGAAGATGCCGACCAGCGAGTCGCCGGCGATGCCCATGGCCGACCGGCACGACCGCACGAACACGTCCATCCCCTCGTCGAGGATGTCGTTGGTCCGCTGGAAGCCGATCTCGAACTCCCCGAGGCCGATCTGCTCGACGCACTTCAGCTCGTGATCCGTGGCCGGCACCGGCTTCAGCCAGTGGAGCTTCTCCTCCAGCGTGGGGATGCCGCTCACGACGCCCTCCCTCCCGCCGTGGCGAGCGCCGCGGCGTCAATGTTCTGGCTGTGGGTCGAGACCGGCGCGGCGAGGGACTCGAGGACCCCGAGGCCGTACCGGTCGATGGAGTACCGCATCCCGGGCGGCACGACGATGGTGGTCAGCGGCGCCT
>JAUZEX010000757.1 GCA_030838815.1 Actinomycetota bacterium | reverse complement strand
GGGGCAGCCGGTACTTCCCGGCCTGACGGCCCATTCTCAGCCGGCCGTCCCGAGGTAGTCCTCGAGGCGGGCCCGCACCTTCGAACGGGCCCGGTGGAGCAGCACCCGCTGGTTGGCCTCGGTGAGGCCGAGGACCTCGCACGCTTCCTGCGACGTGAAGCCCCGCACGTCCCGCAGGGTGATGACCGCCCGCTGCATGTCGGGCAGGTTGGCGATGGCGTCGTCCACCACCGCCCGGGTCTCGCCCGACAGCAACCGGTCCTCGGGGATGCCCTCCCACGACGCCGGCGGCGCCGACCACGCGCCGGCCTGGCGGGTGCCCTCCTGGAAGCGGGACGGGTCGACCGACGCTGCGTTCCCGTCGTCGCCCTCCAGGGCGGAGAAGGGGACGCTGCGCCGTTCCCGGATGCCCTTGGTCTTGGCCCGGTTGACCAGGATGCGGAAGATCCACGTCTTCAGCGAAGAGCGCGCCTCGAACCGGTCGATGCCCGACAGGACTCCCATCCACGTCTCCTGGACGACGTCCTCGGCCGCTTCCTTCGTGGCCACGTATGACATCGCCAGCCGCAGCAGCGACGAGTGGTACCGGTCGATCAGTGCGGCGAACGCCTTCTCGTCCCCCCGCCGGAGCGCCTCGACCAGCACGACCTCCTCGGCGGTGGCGGGTGCGGCGATACGTGCGTTGTCGTCCGCCGCATCGGGGGTCACAGACCGGGCACGATAGCGCCGGGGCCTTACAGGCCGTAGGCCTCCAGGAGGCGCAGCCACACTTCGCTCACGGTCGGGAAGGACGGGACGGCGTGCCACAGCCGGTCCAGGGTGACCTCTCCGGCGATGGCGACCGTGGCGGAATGGAGCAGGTCGGCCGTGCCGGGGCCGGTGAAGGTGGCGCCGACCAGAACCCGACGGTCCTCGTCGATCACGAGCCGGCTCGTGCCCTTGAAGTCCTTGCCGGCCACGCTGGCGCCGGCCACGCCGCCGGTCGGATGGTCCACGACCTTCACGTTCAGCCGCCGCTGGCGGGCCTGGGCCTCGGTGAGGCCGACGGCGCAGACCTGCGGATCGGTGAAGGTGACCCGGGGGACGATGTCGCGGCTGGCGCGATCCCGGGCGTCCTTCCCGAGGATCACGTCACCGGCGATGCGGGCCTGGTACTTGCCCATGTGGGTCAGCAGCGACAGGCCGTTGCAGTCGCCCACGGCGTAGAGCCAGCCGCCGGCGACACCCTTGGCCCTCAACCGCTCGTCGACCTCCACCGGCTTGCCGGGCTCGAGGCCGATGGTCTCGACACCCAGGTCGGTGGTGTTCGGCTCGCGGCCGACGGATACGAGGATCTCGTCGGCCTCGATGACCGTGCCGTCCTCCAGGGTGGCCCGGAGGGGAGCGGCGCCGGCCGGGCGGTCGACGGCCGTCATCCTGGCGCCGGTGATCACCCGGATGCCCTCGGCCTCGAAGGCTTCCTTGACCTCGTCGCCGGCGAACGGCTCTTCCTTGCCCAGCAACCGGTCGAGGCCCTCCACGACCGTAACCTCCTCGCTCCCCAGGCGGCGCATGGCCTGGGCCATCTCGACGCCGATGGCGCCGCCGCCGAGCACGAGGAGCCGGCGGGGGATGTCCTTGGTGGCGGTCACGTTGCGGTTGTCCCACGGCCGGGCCTCGGCCAGGCCCGGAATCGGCGGGACGGCGGGCTTGGTGCCGGTGGCTACGACCACGGCCCGTCCGGCGGTGAGGCGCCGCACCGATCCGTCGGCGCCCTCCACCTCCACGACCTTCTCGCCGGCGAGGCGCCCGGCGCCCCGCACCAGCGTGATCTCCCTCTTCTCCAGCCATGGCACCTGGCCCGAGTCGTCCCAGTTCCCGGCGATCGAGTCGCGCCAGGCGAGGGCGGCGTCGACGTCGATCGTCCCGGTCACGGCCTCGGCGGCGCCCGGCACGCGCCGGGCGGCGGCGACGGCGTCACCCGGCCGCAGCAGAGCCTTCGAGGGCATGCAGCCCCAGTAGGAGCACTCGCCGCCGACCAGCTCGCGCTCGACGATGGCCACCGACAGACCGCCGTCGGCGCAGCGCCCCGCGGTGTTCTCGCCGGCCGGGCCGGCGCCGATCACGATGACGTCGAAGCTCTCGTTCACTTCGTCTCCTCGTTGCGCCCGGTCCGGCCCGGCCGGTGTGATGTACCGAAACCCTTCCCCGTATCGCCGAGGAACTACTCGTGGAACGGGATCAGCCCGTGGTGTCGCGGTCGCCGGCCCAGTTGCGGAAGGCGGACAGCAGCTCGTTCATCACCGGGGCCGGGACGTCGCCGGGGTCGAGCCGCCCGACGACGGCGACGGTGATGCGGAACTGCTCCAGGTAGGCGGCGCAGCCGTCGCAGCCGGCGAGGTGGGCTTCGAAGCGGGCGCGTCGAGCCGCCTCCATCACCCCGTCGAGGTACTCGGTGACGAGCTCGACGACCTGCTGGCAGGTGAGCCCGCGCCTGCGGAACATGTCGTATGGTCCCCTCCCCGTCGTGACTGTTACACAAAGCGGCCACGGGTCCTATCGTCGTCGTCGACATGAGCGAAGACATGGGTGACGGCGGCGAA